>NZ_JBFAKH010000021.1:0-113385 GCF_040655635.1 Streptomyces sp. NPDC050388 | reverse complement strand
CGTATGTCACCCCCTGGGAAGTCTCCGTGGCACCCGCACGGTCCCCGGCGGCGTTCGCCGCCCCGCCCCCGCCGGGTACCTGCTACTTCTCTGTGACGCCCGCCGAGTCGAACGTCGCCACCTCGTGCATGGCGCGCGCCGTGCTCTGCACCATCGGCAGTGCGAGCAGCGCGCCCGTGCCCTCGCCGAGGCGCAGGTCGAGGTCGACCAGCGGGCGCAGACCCAGCTTGTTGAGGGCGGCCACATGGCCGGGCTCGGCGCTGCGGTGTCCGGCGATGCAGGCGGCCAGCACCTCGGGTGCGATGGCACGGGCCACCAGGGCCGCGGCCCCGGCGCTGACGCCGTCCAGGATCACCGGCGTACGCAGCGACGCGCCGCCGAGGAGCAGGCCGACCATGGCCGCGTGCTCGAAGCCGCCGACGGCGGCGAGGACGCCGAGGGGGTCGGCCGGATCCGGCTGGTGCAGTTCGAGGGCACGGCGCACGACCTCGGTCTTGCGGACCAGGGTCTCGTCGTTGATGCCGGTGCCCCGGCCGGTGACCTCCGCCGGGTCCGCGCCGGTGAAGACCGAGATCAGGGCGGCGGACGCGGTGGTGTTGGCGATGCCCATCTCACCGGTGAGCAGGGCCTTGTTGCCGGCCGCGACCAGGTCGCGGGCGGTCTCGATACCCACCTCGATGGCCTGCTTGGCCTCCTCGCGGGTCATCGCGGGGCCGGCGGTCATGTCGGAGGTTCCGGCCCGGACCTTGCGCGGCAGCAGCCCGGGGGTGGCCGGAAGGTCGGAGGCCACGCCCACGTCGACGACGCAGACCTCGGCGCCCACCTGGGTGGCGAAGGCGTTGCAGACCGCTCCCCCGCCGAGGAAGTTGGCCACCATCTGGGCGGTGACCTCCTGCGGCCACGGGGTGACGCCCTGGGCGTGCACGCCGTGGTCGCCCGCGAAGACCGCGACGGCCGCGGGCTCCGGGACGGGCGGCGGGCACTGGCGGGACAGCCCGGCCAGCTGTGCGGAGATGATCTCCAGCATGCCGAGCGCGCCGGCCGGCTTGGTCATGCGCTTCTGCCGCTCCCACGCCTCGCCGAGCGCCTTGGCGTCCAGCGGACGGATCTGCGCGACGGTCTCCGCGAGCAGGTCGTGCGGGTCCTCGCCGGGCAGCGCACGCCTGCCGTAGGTCTCCTCGTGCACGACCCAGGACAGCGGGCGGCGCTTGGACCAGCCCGCCTGCATCAGCTCGGGCTCGTCCGGGAACTCGTCGACGTAGCCCACGCAGAGGTAGGCGACGACCTCGAGGTGCTCGGGCAGGCCCAGCGCGCGGACCATCTCGCGCTCGTCGAAGAAGCTGACCCAGCCGACCCCGAGTCCCTCGGCGCGCGCGGCGAGCCACAGGTTCTCGACGGCCAACGCGGAGGAGTACGGCGCCATCTGGGGCTGGGTGTGCCGGCCCAGGGTGTGCCGGCCGCCGCGGGTCGGGTCGGCGGTGACGACGATGTTCACCGGGGTGTCGAGGATGGCCTCGATCTTCAGTTCCTTGAACTGCTTCGCCCGGCCCTTGGGCAGGGACTTGGCGTAGGCGTCGCGCTGACGCGTGGCCAGTTCGTGCATGCCGCGCCGGGTCTCGGCGGAACGGATGACGACGAAGTCCCAGGGCTGCGAGTGGCCCACGGAGGGCGCCGTGTGGGCGGCCTCCAGGACACGGAGCAGGACCTCGTGCGGGATGGGATCGTCGCGGAAGCCGTTGCGGATGTCCCGGCGCTCCCGCATGACCTTCAGTACGGCCTCGCGCTCGGCGGCGTCGTAGCCGGGGGCGGGAGGACCGGCGGACGGTGCGGCGTCGGGCACTCCGGCGCCCTGGGTGTCCAGGTCGTCCGGGTTCTGGGCGGGTTCGTTCCGGACCGGCTCGTTCTGCACCGGCTCGTTCTGGGCCGGCGTGGTGGGCACCGCGCCGGTGTCGGCGGCGTCGGCCGGGCGGGGCACGGGCACCGGGGTGGCGGCTTCCGGCGCGGGCTGTTCCTCGGTGGGGAGGGTCAGGGGCTGCGGCGGCGTCGGCGCGAGGTGCGGGGTGGCCGGAACGCTCCCCTCCACGGAGACGGACTCTTCCGGCGTCTGCTCCGGCTGGGCCTCCGGGAGAACAGTGCCGTCGGGGGCCTGCCCGGGCCCGGCGGGAGGGGCCGCGTCCGGGGTGGGTGCCTCGGCGCCCGAGGGGGCCGGGGCCCCGGGAAGCGGCGCCCACGCCTCCTGGACGGGCGGGGCGGAGGGGGCGGTGGGAGCCTGGGGCTGGGTCTGGGCCTGCTGCGGTCCCTGGGCCGGGGACACGACCGGGTGGTGCCCGCTGTTCAGGTTCTCGGCGGTCGGCTCGGCCTCCGCCCGCCGGAGAAGCGGTTCGGCTGCCGCGACGGGAGTGGGCTCCGCGTCAGGGGCGGGTGCGACGGTCTCGGGGGCCTCGGCCGTCTCCGCCGGGCCGGGAGCGGGCGCGGGAACCGGCTGCTCCGTCTCCGTTGCGGAGATGTGCCCGGGTGCCGGAACGCCGTCAGCGGCAACCAGCGGTACGGAGGCTGACGCCTCATCGTTCCCGACAGTGGTCACGGCAGGGGCGGCCAGGTCGGCGGCCGGGCCGTGGGGCTCGTGGGCCCCGGCGTCCGCCTCGTCGGTCGCCGCGGGGACGGCGGCGTCGCCGGTCGCCGTCCCCGTCTCGGGGGCGGCGACCGCTGCGCCCGCGGCGGGCCGGTCGGCGTCGGGGGTGACGTTCTCCGGCGTCCGAGCGGTCACGGACTCCTGGTCCGAATCTCCCGGCACCACGGCGACGACCGGGGTGGGTGCCTCCTGCCCCGCGGCATCGGCCCCGGTGCCCACGGCGTCGACCGCCTCGGCGGCCTGCTCGTCGACAACCGGTGCCGGAACGGTCCCGGCGCCCTGGCCGGCCTCCGGGGCGACGGGAGGTACGACGTCCGCGGCAGGGCCCGTGCCGGACCCGTTCGCATCGGCCGCCGTCGGTGCGGGCGCACTTTCAACACCCTCGGCACCCTCGGGGTCCTGCGCCCCCTGTCCGGAACCGGTGTCCGTGCCGGAGGTCCCTGCCTCGCCCTGCCATGCCTCCGCGGCCGCTGCCACCACTGGCGCAGGTGTCTCCGGCGCCACAGGGGTCTCCGTTGCCGCAGGTGCCGACGGGGTCTGTGCCGTCGCCGCCGGCACAACGTCCTGCGGCGCGACCTGCGCCCCGGCGGTGGCGCCCGCCTCCGTCGAGACGCGGGCGACGAGCGCCTGGGCGGCGCCCGCCGGCCGCGGCGACGGAACAACCGTTTCCGCTTGGGCCGTCGTGCCCGCGCCCGCCGGCGCCGGGGCGCCCCAGGGCTCCGCCGTCTGCGGGGCCGCCTCCCGGGGGCGCGGCACGTCGAGGTACTCGGGGCCGACGGTCGGCGGGCCGACCTGGCGCACCGGCACGTCGGCCGGGCCGCGGTCGGCGAGCGAGCGGACCGGGCCGGTGGTGGCACTGGGGATGGGCGGGCCGAGGTGCAGCGGACGGCGCGGCGCCGCCGGTTCGCGCGTGAACGCGCGGCCGGGTGCCTGCGCCCGCTCCGGTTCGGGGAGGCGGACACCGCCGAGGTCGACCGAGCCGGTGTCCCGGCCGGCCGTCTCGTGCGGTCCCGGCTCGTGCACGGTCTCGACGACCGGCTCGGGCACGGGTGGGGCGACCTCGTTGCCCCAGGCGCCCTGGGCACCGGGCAGCAGCAGCTCTTCGTCTTCGGCGGAACTCTCGGAGAGGTAGGTGTACGGGTCGGGCGCGGGGACGCCCGGCTGCTCCACCATGCCTGCGTTCTCCGGCAGTCCCTCGCCCGGGACCTGGCCGGTGTCGGTCATGCGTACCCCTCGCCCATCGGTTAGTGCTCCTACGACCAGCTCACCCGGAACGGCGCACCGACCGCCCCACACTGAAGAACGAGCGTGCGTCCCCAGCGGCACGAACGGCCTGCCGAGAAAAGGCGACAAAGCCATTCACTGGCATTGTCGCTGCCGTACTGCCGTCGCGTCAGCTTGATCGGCGACGGTTCCGCTGTGGACTGCGCCACGTTGCGCGCCCTTGGGTTCCGCCGTACCACACACACCTCATGACGAGCGTGTTTTCGGGACATCGGCCGACGAATCGGCGAGCGTCCGAGTTGCGGTACAACGATCGGCCAGCCTACCGCGAGCGGTACGACAACCCGATCACGGGGACGGCATCGGAACCGGGCGGCGCGATCAGGGGGTGCGCGCGGGCAGTACACCGCTGAGCAGGAACGCGACGCTCCGCTCCGTCTCCGTCCAGGCCCGGGGGTCGAGTCCGACGGACTGCAGAAGAGCGCACTCGACGCCGTAGCCGTGTTCCGTCAGTTCCCGGCCGATGCGTTCGGCCGCGTCGCGGGTGGCGGCGTGCGTGACGATGCGCTGCGGGCGGCGGTCGGCGACCGCCGTGACCACGGCCGCTCCCCCACCGCCGACCCGGACGACGTCCGGTTCCGGGAGGTCCTCCAGGACGTGCGGGGCGGTGCCGTGCACGATCTGGAGCTGGACCCCGTACCGGCGGGCGGTGGACTCGGTGCGCGCGCAGGCCAGCGGGTCGCTGTCGACGGCGATGACCGCGGCTCCGGCCCGCGCCGCCTCGGTGGCGAAGGCACCGCTGCCGCAGCCGATGTCCCACACGAGGTCGCCCAGCCGCGGTCCGAGCCGGGCGAGTTGGGAGACTCGCAGCGGCTCCCGCTCGCCCTCGCCGAGTTCACCGCCGTAGGCCTCGGCCGGCAGCGACCAGCCGCGCGGGCCGGCGGCGGGGTCGCGTCCGGCGATCCAGCCGCCGGACTCGCCGGCGGCGGCCGGGCCGCCGATCACGATGACGACGTTGGGATCGCGCCAGGTGTGGTCGGCGGCCTTGTCGGAGGTGACGACGCTGACCTGTTCGCGAGCGGTGCCGAGTTCCTCGCAGATGACGAAGGTGCGGTGGACGCCCTCCATGAGCAGGCCCAGTTCGGCGGGGCCTGCTCCGGGAGAGGTGAGAACCGCCACTTTGGTGTGGGCTCGGCATACGTTCACCGCACGTCGCAGGGTTCGGGGGTGTGCGACGACCACCTGTGCGTCGTCCCAGGGCATTCCAGCCCTGGCGAAGGCGGCGGCGACGGAGGAGACGGCGGGGACGACCTCGACCTCCAGGCCGAACTCGGGTGCGCGCAGGGTCCGCACGACGCCGAAGAAGCCGGGGTCGCCGTCGGCGAGGACCACCGCCGTGCCGCGGTGGCCGGCGACCCGGCGGGCGGCCAGGGCGGCACTGCCGAGCCGGACGCGCTCGGCGCCCGCGGGTACCTCGGGGAGTTCCAGATGGTGCGGGGCGCCTGCCACCAGGGTGGCGGCTCCCAGTGCGGCGCGGGCCGCTGCGGTCAGCGGCGAGCCGTCCCAGCCGATCACCGTGACCCGGTCGGCCATCGTCGTCAGTCTCCTGGGTTGTGCGCGGGTCGTCTGGGGGTGTGAGCGGGTCCGTCGTCGGCCGCTCCGCCCGCGGACGGGCGGGCTTGGTGAGAGTACCTGGTACGACCATGCAGTGGGTGGACGGTACCGCCGGCCGCGGGTTCGCGGAGGGTCAGCTCCAGTCGGTGAGGGCGGTGAACTCACCGGTGTCGGTCAGGGGCCCGGACGCGCCCTCGAGGTCCTCCGGCAGCAGGCTCCAGACGATGAAGTCGGTGCGCACGTCCGTCCAGCCGCCGTCCTCGGTGCGGACGTGGGCTATGCAGGCGTTGCGCAGGACGCCCTCACTGATGCAGCCGATCTTCTGGGCGACCTGTTGCGAGGCGGTGTTGTCGGCGGCGGTGCGCAGCTCGACGCGTTCCAGCTTCTGGTCGCCGAAGAGCCACTGGGCGGTGGCGAGCGCGGCCTCGGAGGCGTACCCCTCGCCCCGTGCCCAGGGGGCGACGATGTACGACAGTTCGGTGGACCGGATGTGCCAGTCGGTGCCGGTGAGCCGGATGACGCCGACCAGGCGCTGGGTGAGGAACTCGGTGACGGCGAGGTCGAGCCCGCGTCCGGCCATCCGTTCGGCGGGGGCCTCCTCAGTGATCCAGGTGCGGACGGCCGGTTCGGTGAAGGGCCGGGGAACGTCGGTCCAGGCGGCGACCTGTTCGTCGTTCATCATCTCGGCCAGGGCGGGGACGTCGTCCTCGTCGAGGGGACGCAGCACCAACCGCTCCGTGCTGATGGAGATGTTGGGGAAGGTGCTGCTCGTCATGCGCCGCTCCGTAACCTTCGAAACCTTCGGAACCGTCAGGTCCTGCTGAACTGCCCAGCATGCAGCATGAAAGCACCGAACCGCACCACGGGGGCCACTCCGTGTACCGGAGTGGCCCCCGTGGGTGCCGGACGGGTCGCGGGCGCGGCGCGGGCCGCTGTGCGCCCTGTGCCGGTGGCGCCCGTCGGGCGGTTCGGAAGGCGGATCAGAAGGCGGCGACGACCGAGCCGGCGTACTTGTCGTCGATGAACTTCTTGACCTCGTCGGAGGTGAGGAGCTCGGCGAGCTTCTTCACGCGCGGGTCGTCCTCGTTGCCCTCCTTGACCGCGAGGAAGTTGGCGTGCGGGTTGCCCTCGGCGGACTCGAGGACGAGGGCGTCCTCGGCCGGCTTGAGGTCTGCCCCGATGGCGTAGTTGCCGTTGACGACCGCGGCGTCGACGTCGGCCAGGGCGCGCGGCGTCTGGGCCGCCTCCAGCTCCTTGAACTTGAGCTTCTTCGGGTTCCCGGTGATGTCCGCAGGGGTCGCCTCGAAGCCGACGCCGTCCTTGATCGTGATGATCTTGTTGGCGGCGAGCAGCTGCAGCGCGCGTCCCTCGTTGATGGTGTCGTTGGGGATGGCGATGGTCGCGCCGCTCTTCAGCTGGTCGGCCTCCTTGACCTTCTCGGAGTAGAGGCCGAGCGGCTCCAGGTGCACGTCGCCGGCGGGCACGATGTGCGTGCCGTTCTTCTTGTTGAAGTCGTCGAGGTACGCCTGGGTCTGGAAGTAGTTGGCGTCCACCGAGCCGTCCTCCGTGGAGGTGTTCGGCGTGACGTAGTCGGTGACCTCCTTGACCTCCAGGTCGAGCCCGGCCTTCTCGGCCAGGTTGTCCTTGACGAAGTTGAGGATCTCGGCGTGCGGCACGGGGCTCGCGGCGACGGTCAGCGTGCCGGAGGCGTCGGACCCGGATTCCTCCTCCGAGCCGCAGGCGGTGAGGCCGAGGCTGAGGGCTCCGGCGGCGAGGACAGCGGTGGTGATCTTGATGGTGTTACGCACGAAAAGTGCCTTTCCTTCAGGGTGGTGCGGCCCCGGCCCGGGGTGGTGCGGGGGCCTTCGGGGAAGTGGGGATCAGGGGCGGGCCGGGGTCACCCGGCCTTGCCGACCTCGGCCGTCGCCGGTTCCTTGGCCTTGAGCAGCCGCAGCTTCGGCCCGGCGCCCGGGCGTCCGCCGCGGTGGTGCAGGGAGCGGGCCGCGTAGTCGCCGGCGAACTGGATGAGGGAGATGACCACGGCGAGGATCGCGACGGTGATCCACATCAGCCCGGTCTCGAAGCGCTGGTAGCCGTAGCGGACGGCGAGGTCGCCGAGTCCGCCGCCGCCCACGGTGCCGGCCATGGCCGAGTAACCGATGAGGGCGATGATCGTGGTGGTGGTGCTGGCGATCAGCGAGGGCAGCGACTCGGGCACGAGGACCCTGCGGACGATCGTCCAGGTGTTGCCGCCCATGGCCTGCACGGCCTCGACGAGTCCGTGGTCCACTTCGCGCACGGCGGTCTCGACGAGCCGGGCGAAGAAGGGGATGCCGCCGATGGCGAGCGGCACGATCGCGGCCTCGCTGCCGATGGTCGTCCCGGTGATCCAGCGGGTGAAGCTCATCAGGGCGACCATGAGGATGATGAACGGCATCGAGCGGCCGACGTTCACGATCTGCCCGACGACCTTGTTCACCGGACTGTTCTGCAGCAGCCCGCCCCTGTCGGTGAGGACGAGCAGCACGCCGATCGGCAGACCGACGACGACGGAGATCAGGGTGGACCAGCCCACCATGACCAGCGTTTCCCAGCACGCCTGTTCCAGCAGGGGCTGCATCTGGGACCGGGTCACTTGACCGTCTCCTTCACGAGGGTCCGCGCGGTCTGTTGCTCCTGCGCCGCCCGCGCCGCCTGTTCGACGATGTCGATCTGCAGCCCCTGCTCCCGCAGGAAGCCGACCGGTACGACGTTGTCCTCGTAGCGGCCCGGGAGTTCGATGCGCATCCTGCCCACCTGGAGACCTCCGACGGTGTCGATGGCGGCACCGAGGATCGATATGTCGATGTTGTAGGTGCGGGCCAGCTGGGAGATGACCGGCTGGGTCGCACTCTCGCCCTGGAAGGTGACGTCCAGGACGGTGCGGTCGTCGCCCGAGGCCTCACCGGCGACCGGGAACAGCGCGGAGGCCAGTTCGGAGCCGGGGGTGGCGAGGAGTTCGGTGACCGTGCCGGACTCGACGATCCGGCCCTTCTCCATCAGCGCGGCCGAGTCGCAGATCGACTTCACGACGTCCATCTCGTGCGTGATGAGCAGAACGGTCAGGCCGAGCTGGCGGTTCAGGTCGCGCAGCAGCGCCAGGATCGAGCGGGTGGTCTCCGGGTCGAGAGCGCTGGTGGCCTCGTCGGACAGCAGCACCTTCGGGTCGCCGGCCAGCGCGCGGGCGATGCCGACGCGCTGCTTCTGGCCGCCGGAGAGCTGGGCGGGGTAGGCCTTGGCCTTGTCGGCGAGGCCCACCAGGTCGAGCAGTTCCAGCGCCTTGCGGGAACGTTCCTTCCCCGACTGGCCGAGGATCTCCAGCGGCAGTTCGACGTTGTCCTGCACGGTGCGCGAGGAGAGCAGGTTGAAGTGCTGGAAGACCATGCCGATCCGGCTGCGCGCCCGCCGCAGTTCCCGCCCGGCGCGCGGGCCACGCCCGGCCAGGGCGGTGAGGTCCTGCCCGTCGACGGTCACGGTGCCCGAGGTGGGGCGCTCGAGCAGGTTGACGCAGCGGATGAGCGAGGACTTTCCGGCGCCGGACTGGCCGATGACGCCGTAGACCTCGCCTTCACGGACGTGCAGGTCGACGCCGTCCAGGGCGGTGACCTCGCGTCCGCGGGAACGGTGAGCCCGGTAAATTTTGGTGAGGCCCGAGGTGGTGATCACGTGAACATCCGTCACTGTCGAGTGCGCGACACGTCGTGGCGCCGGCACGAGGCATTCAGGGTCGAAAGCAGCCCGTACGCGGCACGGCTTCTCCCTAGCGCGGCGGAGGTGAACCGTGGAGAGACGTGCGCGGGGCGTGGTTCCGTCGTGCATGCGGGACCCGGGGGGACACGCGGACGGACGGGAACCGGCTCTCGCTTCGGGGCGCGAGGCTCAAGTGCTGCGGGGGCCCTCTAGAAGGCGCGCATTCGGAGCGGACACATACAACCGGCACCGGGCTGCATGTGCACCTCGGTCGCGGGGCTGCGGTCGCTCATCGTGGTCATGCGGCCAGTAAAGCAGACCTTTACTGCTGACCGGACACTCATGTCCACATTCTGGACAGCCGTGGACATGAGTGATCGCACGTCAGGGGCGTACGGCGATCTCCACCCCCGCGTCCGTGACCAGTGCGGACAGGGCCGACAGGTCCTTCACCACCAGGTCGGCGGTCAGCTCGTGGGCCTGGTGGGTTGTGGCCAACGCCACGGTGGTCATGCCGGCGGCCCGGCCCGCCTGGAGC
Organism: Streptomyces sp. NPDC050388; assembly: GCF_040655635.1. Lineage (NCBI taxonomy): Bacteria > Bacillati > Actinomycetota > Actinomycetes > Kitasatosporales > Streptomycetaceae > Streptomyces > Streptomyces sp. NPDC050388. The sequence continues at coordinate 103,648 of NZ_JBFAKH010000021.1, read as the reverse complement.
CCGGCGGGGGCGTCCTCGAAGACGACGCAGTGCGCGGGGTCCACGCCGAGCGTCCGGGCGGCGAGCAGGTAGGGCTCGGGGTCGGGCTTGCCCCGGGTGATGTCGTCGGCGGCCACCAGGGTCTTGGGCAGGATGCCGGCGGCGGCGAGGCGGGCTTCGGCCAGCCGCCGGGTGGCGGAGGTGACGACGGCCCAGCGCTCGGCCGGCAGCGCGTCGAGGAAGTCCCGGGTGCCCGGCAGCAGAACGGCCCCGCCGTTCGGCACGTCCTCCACCTCCAGGTCCTCGATCCGCGCGACGGCCTCCGGCACGACGTGGGCGGGCAGCAGGTCGGCGGCTATCTCGACGGCCGGCCGGCCGTGCAGCTCCACCCGTCCGAACTCCTCGGCCGTGATCCCGTACTCCACGGCCCACCGCGTCCAGCAGCGCCGCACGGACTCGAGGGAGGAGACGAGGGTCCCGTCGTTGTCGAACAGGAGAGCTTGCGCATGGATGGTCATGCCATCGACCATACGGTGCGGGCGGGGCCGGGCACGGTGGGGCCGTTCCGGCGTAATAAGGTCGCTGACATGCTTGATGTCCTGACGCTGACGACCGGCGTCGCCGCGCTGCTGCTCGCCGCCTGGTGCGGCTGGGCCGCCTACCGTGATCAGCCGACGAAGGACTGGCATTTCATCGGTATGGCCGTGGTCACGCTGCTGACGTTGGTTCAGCTGATCGTCGGGATCGTGCAGCTGGCCCGGGGCGAGAAGCCCGAGCAGGGGACGACGCTCTTCCTCGCGTACCTGCTGGGCTCGTTCGCGTGCGTCCCGGCGGCGGGCTTCATGTCGCTGGCCGAGCGCACCCGGTGGGGCTCGATCACGGTGGCCGCGAGCGGTGTCGTCCTGGCCGTGCTCGAGGTCCGGCTCCATGACATCTGGGGGAGCTGAGATGGCCGCGACGGAACGGAAGCCGACCGGGACCCGGCTGATCGGCGGGCCCGGGCTGCTGCTGGTGTGGCTGTACGGGGTGATGGTCGTCGGCGCCGTGTCGCGCTCCGCGTACCAGATCGCCACCGAGTTCGACCGGGCACCGCTCGCCTACTCGCTCTCGGCGATCGCCGGGGTGGTCTACGGATTCATCACGTACACCCTGGTGCGCGGCGGGGAGACGGCCCGCAGGGCGGCGCTGGTGTGCTGCGCCGCCGAGCTGGCGGGCGTCCTGACGGTCGGCACCTGGACCCTGGTCGACCCGTCCGCCTTCCCCGACGCGACGGTGTGGTCGGACTACGGGATGGGGTACCTGTTCATTCCCGTACTGCTGCCCCTCACGGCCATGTACTGGCTGCGCAAGGCACGCACGGCGTGACGATCCCCGGTCAGGCGGTGGTCGCGTACGTCTCGGCCGACTTCTCCAGGACGATCTGCGGTACGCCGTCCGCGCCCCGGGACGTCCCGACCCGCTGGTAGCCGACCCGGCTGTACAGCTGGAGGTTGCTCTCGCTGCGGTGCCCGGCGTGCAGGCGGAAGGTCCTGGCCCCCCGCTCGTCGGCGAGGGCGGCTTCGGCGACCCGCAGGAGCCGGGCGCCGATGCCGTGTCCCTGGAGACGGGGGTGGACACAGAGCTTGCCGATGGCCGCGGCGGCGTCCTCGGTGCTCCTGCCGTGCACCGAGCCGACGATCTCGTCACCGAGGCGGGCGACGAAGACCAGGTCGGCGGCGACCTCCTCGCGGACCGAGTCCAGACTCTGGACGAGCGGGTCGATGCGGTAATTGCCGTACAGCGCCGCTTCGCTCTGGAAGCACAGGTACTGCAACCTGAAGATCTGCTCGGCGTCCTGCTCGGTCGCCGCAGAGATGGTCACGCTCATGCCCATGTGCGCACGCCTCCCGCTCACCTGATCACCTGTGGTCCCTCACTCCTATCCCCGTCCTCAACGCGACGCAACCTCCGGCGCGAGCAATCGACGCAGACATCCCAGGCATCTGGAACGTTCCGGACCCAGGCTGCCCTGTGAGATACCCAACTCACCCGCGATTTCCCGGTATGTCGGGTCGTGCGGGGCCAGCAGCGCCTCCAGCAGCCGGGGACAGCGGCCGGGCAGTCGGCGCACCGCGTCCCGCAGGCCGCGGCGGCGGGACGCGGCGACGGCGAGGAGTTCGGGGTCGCGGTCGCGGGGGTCGCCGGGATCGACGGGGTCACCGGCCCACGGCCTCTCGTGCCGGACGGCACGACGGCTACGACGGGCCTCGGTGCGGACGGCCCTGCGGAGCCAGTCCTGGGGGTCGCGCGGCGGGCCGTGGGCGTCGAGGCGTTCCAGGAGGCGCAACCAGACCGCCTGCTCCAGGTCGGCGGGTTCGGCTCCGGACGCGTACGCCTCGGCGGAGGCCTCCGCGGTGAGCAGCGGACGGAGAGCGGTGACCAGGTCACGGGTCATATGCGCAACGACACGGCCGCCCCGGGCTCGGTTGCCCGGGACGGCCGGAAATCACCCTGAAAGGGGACAGAACGACTCAGCCGTTGACGAAGTCCTCGCGAGCGAGCAGACCGGTGTCCGGCTGGTCGGTGAAGACGCCGTCGATGCCGGTGGCAAAGTAGGCACGGAAGGCTCCGAAGACGTCGCCGTAGGCGTCGGGGTCGCTGCCCTTGCGGAAGTTCGCCGGCAGGAAGGGGTTCTCGTTGCGCATCGTGTACGGGTGCAGGATCAGTCCGGCCCGGTGCGCGTCGCGGACGAGGCTGGTGGGTTCGGTGAGGTTTCCGGCCGCGTCACGGGGGATGACCAGGTCCAGGGTGGGGCCGATGCCCTGGGCGTAGGAGGCGATCTCCTTCAGGCCCTTCGGCGTGATGAGGTCGGCCACGGTGCGCGGGTCACCGTTCTCGACGAAGTCCCAGGGGCGGCTGTCCGCGCCGGAGAGCAGCACGGCGAGCGGATTGCCGACGAGCCTGCTCATCCGCTGGATGCTGGTGGGTTCGAAGGACTGGACGATGACGGGCGAATTCCTCTTGTCCTTGCCGTACTTGCGCAGCAGCCGGGCGAGGCGCTCCTCGGTGCCCAGGCCCAACCGGCGGAAGTAGGTGGGGTGCTTGAGTTCGGGGTAGATCCAGACCTGCTTGCCGCGCTTGCAGGTCTGCTCGTCCTGCCAGCGCAGCACCTCTTCGAAGGCGGGGATCTCCCAGCGGCCGTCGTAGAGGGTGTTGTGCGGGCGGTTGGCCGGGATGCGCTCGGTGGCGCGGAGCGTCTTGAGTTCGGCGAGGGTGAAGTCCTCGGTGAACCAGCCGGTGACGGAGACGCCGTCGAGTCGCTTCGTGCGCTTGCGGTCGGCGAATCCGGGATGGCTCGCGACGTCCGTGGTGCCGCCGATCTCCGGCTCGTGCCGGCAGACGAGGTGACCGTCCCTGGTGGGCACCAGGTCGCCGGCCTCGACGATGTCGGCACCCATGTCGAGGGCCAGTTCGTAGGCGCCGAACGTGTGCTCGGGCCGGTAGCCGCTGGCCCCCCGGTGGCCGATGACGGTCGGGACGGGCAGGCCCTTGACGCCCCGTCCGCCGCCGCGTCCCTCGGCGTGCCGGGCCTCGGCCGCTCTCGCCGTGCCGCCCAGCCCGAGGACGGTGCCGCCCGCGCCGAGCACCGCCGCGCCCAGGAGCGCCCGCCGCCCGGTTCCTCCGTCCGCGGCCTTGCCCGTCCGCTCGTCCGACTCCTGCGTTCCCATGAGGTGCCTCCTGCCGTCGACCGTCAGTGCGGGGTGATCGTAGGGGCGCGTGCATGACGAACGGGAGACCGCGACCGGAACACGCGGGGGCCACCGGATGGCGTACGGCCCGGGCCCGGCCCGTCGGGCTCCGGACGGGTGTGCGAGGCGGGGGGCTGACGATCCGCCGGCTTCGGAGGCGCCGTACCGGGTACTTGCAGGCACGCCGTCAACGGCGCGCCTCCCGCAGTCCGCGGGCCGCGCGTGCTTCGATCCGGCCGTGTCCGCACCCCGGACCGACGACGCCGCGGATCGCCGTCCGCGGACGCGACGTGCCTCACATCACGTCGTGCGCGTTACGGCCGTACGGCGCCGCGTCACCGCAGGTGAACATGCGTCTGTACCGCGTGACACCTCGGTGGACCCGACGTACGCGTCCCCCTCGCCCGCGAGTAATGTCCTTGCCTGCACAGACTCATACCGCATTCCCGACACCGGAGGACCCGTTGTCCCGCTTCGCGCTCATCAAGGCAGTGCTCGGCCCGGTCATGCGCCTGATGTTCCGCCCACGGGTGGAGGGCGCGGAGCACATCCCGGGTGACGGTCCGGTGATCCTGGCCGGCAACCACCTCACGTTCATCGACTCGATCGTCCTGCCGATCGTCTGCGACCGCCAGGTCTTCTTCATCGGCAAGGACGAGTACGTCACCGGCAAGGGCCTCAAAGGGCGGATGATGGCCTGGTTCTTCACCGGCGTCGGCATGATCCCGGTCGACCGGGACGGCGGCCGGGGCGGGGTCGCGGCGCTGATGACGGGCCGTCGGGTGCTGGAGGAGGGCAGGATCTTCGGCATCTACCCCGAGGGCACCCGCTCCCCCGACGGCCGCCTCTACCGGGGCCGCACCGGTATCGCGCGGCTCACCCTGATGACGGGCGCGCCCGTCGTCCCGTTCGCCATGGTCGGCACCGACAAACTGCAGCCGGGCGGCGCGGGGCTGCCCCGCCCGGGCAAGGTCACGGTCCGCTTCGGTGAGGCGATGGAGTTCTCCCGTTACGAGGGCATGGACCGCGACCGCTACGTCCTGCGGGCCGTGACCGATTCGGTGATGGCCGAGGTCATGCGCCTGTCCGGGCAGGAGTACGTGGACATGTACGCCAGCAAGGCGAAGGCCGCCTGACCCCGCCCGCCGCGAGGACCACGCACGCCGACGGCGGACCGCTGCTGAAGCGGTCCGCCGTCGGCGTGTCAGTGCCAGGGCAACTGTCCGCGTCGTTCCCAGTACGCGTGCGGGTCCTCGGGCAGCGCGGCGAGGCGGGAGAGCTGGTCGTCGTCGAGGTCGACGGCCGCCGCTCGCAGGTTGGAGGCGAGTTGGACGACGGTGGCGGCACCGGAGAGGACGACACCGGCCCAGGGCCGGCGCAGCACGAGCGCGAGGGCGACGGCGTCGCAGTCCACTCCGGTCTCCGCGGCGACGGCCCTGAGCGCGTCGGGAGCGTGGGCCGCGGCCAGCCGTCCGTTGGCCATGCCCTCCTTGACGATCACCGTGAGCCCGGCGTCGTGGGCCTCCGCCAGCGCGGGCTCGGCGGACGTCTCCAGCGCGTTGTACGTGGACTGGACGGTACGGAAGAGGGGTTCGCCCTCGACCGTGACGGCGAGCGCCGCGCGGACGGCGTCCGCCTGGGCCGGGCCGCTGGTGGAGAACCCGACCGTGAGGCCCTGGGCCGCCGCCTCGGCGAGCCTGGCGTGGAGGTCCTTGTCGGTGAGGGCGGGGCTGTCCGGGGTCACCGAGTGGATCTGGTAGAGGTCGAGCCGGTCCCCGAGCAGTGCGTCGGACTCGGCGCGCTGGCGCTCGTACGCGGCGAGGGAGTGCTCCTTGACCTCGTGCAGCTCGGCTTCGGTGGACCAGTCCGCTGTGTACGTGTAGCCCCATTTGCTGCCGATGACGACGTCGTCGGCATCGGGCCGACCGCTCAGCCAGTCGGCGAGGAACTCCTCGGACCGGCCGTAGGAGCGGGCCGCGTCGAAGTAGCGGACGCCCTGGGCGTAGGCGGCGTCGAGGAGGTCGTGGGTGCGGGTGCGCAGGGCCTCGACACTGCGGTCGCCGCCGAGGTCGGTGTCGCGGTCCAGGTTGATGTAACCGGGCCGGCCGACGGCGGCGAGTCCCAGTCCGATGTGGCAGGTGGGGGTAGTGGCTGTGGCCAGACGTGCGAAGGGCATCGGGGCTCCGTTCGGTCGGCTCCTTGCGGCTGCCCGACCAACGTAACCCGCGATGCCCCCGCGACACCTGCTCCCTTACTTCCTGGCGTTCGCCCACGCGTGCTGGGCGGCCAGGTCCGCCTTGACCTCGGTGAGCTGCGTGGCGACCGCGCTCGGTGCCGTGCCGCCGCGGCCGCTGCGGGAGGCGAGGGCACCGGGGACGTTGAGGACGGTGCGGACCTCGGGGGTGAGGTGGGCGGAGATCTTCGCGAACTGTTCGTCGGTCAGCTCGTCGAGTTCCTTGCCCTCCGCCTCGGCGGCCTTGACGCACTCCCCTGCCACCTCGTGCGCGACCCGGAACGGCACGCCCTGCTTGACCAGCCACTCGGCGATGTCGGTGGCCAGCGAGAACCCGGCCGGGGCCAGCTCCTCCATGCGCTCGCGGTGCACGGTGAGGGTGGCCATCATGCCGGTGAAGGCCGGGAGCAGGACCTCCAGCTGGTCGATGGAGTCGAAGACCGGCTCCTTGTCCTCCTGGAGGTCGCGGTTGTACGCGAGCGGGAGCGCCTTGAGGGTGGCCATCAGGCCGGTCAGGTTGCCGATCAGCCGGCCCGACTTGCCGCGTGCCAGCTCCGCGATGTCCGGGTTCTTCTTCTGCGGCATGATCGACGAGCCGGTGGAGAAGGCGTCGTGCAGGGTCACGAAGGAGAACTCCTTCGTGTTCCAGATGATGACCTCCTCGGCGATCCGGGAGAGGTTCACGCCGATCATCGCGGTGATGAAGGCGAACTCGGCGACGAAGTCCCGGGAGGCCGTGCCGTCGATGGAGTTGGCCGCGCTGCCGTGCTCGAAACCGAGGTCGCGGGCCACCGCCTCCGGGTCCAGGCCGAGGCTGCTGCCGGCCAGCGCGCCCGAGCCGTACGGCGACACCGCGGTCCGCTCGTCCCACTGGCGCAGCCGCTCGGCGTCCCGGGAGAGCGACTGGACGTGGGCGAGGACGTGGTGGGCGAAGAGCACCGGCTGGGCGTGCTGGAGGTGGGTGCGGCCGGGCATGGCCACGTCCGGGTGGGCCTCGGCGAGGCCCACGAGGGCGTCCTGGAGATCGGCGATCAGGCCGCCGAGCGTCCGGGCGTGATCCCGCAGGTACATCCGGAACAGGGTCGCGACCTGGTCGTTCCTGGAACGGCCCGCACGCAGTTTGCCGCCGAGGTCGGGGCCGAGGCGCTCCAGCAGGCCGCGTTCCAGGGCGGTGTGCACGTCCTCGTCGGCGATGGTGCCCGTGAACGAGCCGTCGGCGACGTCCGCCTCGAGCCGGTCGAGGCCCTCGATCATGCGGGTGAGTTCGTCCTCGGTGAGCAGGCCCGCCCCGTGCAGCACGCGCGCGTGCGCACGCGATCCGGCGATGTCGTAGGGCGCGAGCCGCCAGTCGAAGTGGACGGACGCGGACAGCTTGGCCAGGGCCTCGGCGGGACCGTCGGCGAAACGGCCGCCCCAGAGCCGTACGTCACCGCTGTTGCTGCTCACTTGCGTTACTCCTCGAAGACAGGCAGGTCGTGGATGTGCCACCGCCTCCTCACTCAGGCGCGGGGGAGTGAGGAGGCGGTGTCAGAGTAGTGCGTGACGGGTCGTCAGGCGATCAGGCCGGCAGGGCCTGTCCGGCGGTCAGGCGAGGTCGCGCCTGGCGGCGATCTTCGACGACAGGCTGTAGATGTCGATGAAGCCCTTGGCCGCCGCCTGGTCGAAGGTGTCGCCGGTGTCGTAGGTGGCGAGGTTGAAGTCGTACAGGGACGACTCGGAACGCCGACCGGTGACGACGGCCCGGCCGCCGTGCAGGGTCATCCGGATGTCGCCGTTGACGTGCTGGTTGGCCTCGGTGATGAAGCCGTCCAGGGCGCGCTTGAGCGGGGAGAACCACTGGCCGTCGTAGACCAGTTCGCCCCAGCGCTGCTCGACCTGCCGCTTGTAGCGGGCGAGTTCGCGCTCGACCGTGACGTTCTCCAGCTCCTGGTGGGCCGTGATCAGCGCGATGGCGCCGGGCGCCTCGTACACCTCGCGGGACTTGATGCCGACGAGGCGGTCCTCGACCATGTCGATCCGGCCGACGCCCTGGGCGCCCGCGCGCTCGTTGAGCTGCTGGATGGCCTGGAGAACGGTGACGGGCTTGCCGTCGATGGCGACCGGCACGCCTTCCTTGAAGGTGATGACGACCTCGTCGGCCTCGCGCGCCACGGCGGGGTTCTGCGTGTACTCGTAGACGTCCTCGATCGGCGCGTTCCAGATGTCCTCGAGGAAGCCGGTCTCGACGGCGCGCCCGAAGACGTTCTGGTCGATGGAGTACGGCGACTTCTTCGTGGTCGCGATCGGCAGGCCCTTGGCCTCACAGAAGGCGATGGCCTTGTCGCGGGTCATGGCGTAGTCACGGACCGGGGCGATGCACTTCAGGTCGGGAGCGAGGGCGACGATGCCGGCCTCGAAGCGGACCTGGTCGTTGCCCTTGCCGGTGCAGCCGTGGGCGACGGTGGTGGCGCCGTGCTTCTGCGCTGCGGCGACGAGGTGCTTGACGATCGTCGGCCGGGATAGCGCGGAGACCAGCGGGTAGCGGTCCATGTAGAGGGCGTTGGCCTTGATCGCCGGGAGGCAGTACTCGTCGGCGAATTCGTCCTTGGCGTCGGCGACCTCGGCCTCGACGGCACCGCAGGCGAGCGCGCGCTTGCGGATGACGTCCAGGTCCTCGCCGCCCTGGCCGACGTCGACCGCAACGGCGATGACCTCGGCGCCCGTCTCCTCGGCGATCCAGCCGATGGCGACGGAGGTGTCCAGACCGCCCGAGTAGGCGAGTACGACGCGCTCGGTCACGGGATTCTCCTTACAGTGCATTCGCTGATATGCATGAGTATGCAGGAGAACGCATGATTCGTCAATCCGCCTCCGCGTGAGTGGCGATTCCGGGGGCGATTGAACGCGGGAAACCGCTTTCCCGTATCTCCGCAGGACGCAGGCGCCGCGTCGGCACGACCGAGACACCACGCGAGACCCGCGAAACCCGACCCCACCCCCTCGATCCGAGTGAGGCATCCGCATGTCCAGGGCTCTTCCGAAGTACAACAAGCGTCGCGTCGGCCTCATCGGCGGTGCCGCCGCCGTGGCGCTGTCCGGCGCGGTGATCGCCGGATCCGCCCTCGCCGGCGAGTCGTCCGAGGACAGCGCCGCGAGCGCCCGGACATTCGCGGACCCGGGCACGATCAGCTGTGCCGACGTCGCCCCGCGGCTCCCCGCCGTCCCCGCCTCCGCCCAGGCCGAGGTCGACCGCAACCTCGCCGACCTCGACACCCAGATCAACGAGGCCAACAAGCGACTCGTCGACACCGTCGGACAGGGCGGACCCGACTTCGTCCAGAACGCCATCCTCGGCCCCCTCAAGGACAAACGCGTCGCCGCCATCAACCGCATCGCCACCGCCATCGGCCGCACCACCGAACGCCCCACCGGACTCGACACGCTGGCCGCCTGCACGCTCACGAAATGACGTGACAGGCGCCGTGGCCGCCCCGCATTCACGCCGGCCGGGGCGGCCACGGACAATATCCTTAGACAGGCGAAGGAAATGCGCTCATAATCGGTGCCCATGGGAAAGACCTATGAGCGCATAGAAGGCCGCCTGCGCACGTTCATCGAGGCGCAGCCGGTCTTCTTCACCGCCACCGCACCCCTGTCCGCCGACGGCACGGTCAACCTCTCACCCAAGGGCCTCAAGGGCTCCTTAGTCGTCCTCGACGAACTCACCGTGGCCTATCTCGACTTCGCCGGTTCCAATGCCGAGACCATCGCCCATCTGCGGGAGAACGGCCGTATCACCCTGATGTGGTGCGCCTTCCAGGGCCCGCCCGACATCGTGCGCGTCCACGGCCGCGGTGAGCCCGTCTTCCGGGACGACCCGCGTTTTCCCGAACTGCTCGCCCGCTTCCCCGACATCGACCCGACGGCCCACGGCCTGCGCGCGGTCGTCGTCGTGTCCGCCGAGCTCATCCGCGACACCTGCGGCTACGCCGTCCCGTTCATGGCCTACGAGGCGGAGCGCGACCTGCACGCGAAGCGGTTCGCGCGGGAGGACGATGCCTCGCTGGACGCGTACTTCGCCAAGAAGGAGCACATCGCGACGAGCCTGGACGGCCTCCCCGGGCTGCCCCTGCCCCTGCCCCCGTCCCCGGCCTGAGCCGTCCGCCCGGACGCCTCGATCCCCCGAGGGCCGTCCCGGGGCGTTTTTCCTCCGCACGCTCCGCAGTTTCGCTGAACGCTCCCGAGTCACGGCACGTATGTGTGGGCCAAGGGTCAAGTCCCACGGAGGAACCGTGACCACCACGCTCGCAGGCGGACGTGCCGCCCGCCGTCAGACGATGCGCCGCATCCGTCCGCGCCGCTCCCCCGCCGTGCCCCTGCTGCTCGCCGTGGGGGCGGGCGCGGCGGCCGTGCTGTGGTTGTGGTGGGACAACACACCGTCCATCTCGGACACCACCGGAAGGATCGTCGCCGCGGGCCGCATCACCGGCCTGCTGGCCGGCTATCTGATGGCCCTCGTGGTACTGCAGATGGCCCGGGTCCCCGCGCTGGAACGCCGGGTGGGCTCGGACCGGGTGGCCCGCTGGCACGCGATGAGCGGGCGCTACACCGTCAGCCTGGTCGTCGCCCACGTCTTCCTCATCATGTGGGGCTACGCCCTCCAGGCCGGCAAGGGCCTCGGCGACATCGTCCGGCAGACGATCACCTCGGTCGATCAGCTGCCGGACATGGGCAAGGCCGCCATCGGCACGGGCCTGCTGTTCGTGATCGCGCTCATCTCGATCGGCCCGGTCCGCCGCCGGCTGCCGTACGACAGCTGGTACCACGTGCACCTGCTGACGTACGCGGCGATGTACCTGACGTTCTGGCACCAGATCACCACCGGCAACGAGTTCGCCGTCGAGCCGTCCGCGAAGACCTTCTGGTACGGGCTCTACGGCGCCGTGACCGCGCTGGTCCTCTGGTACCGGGTGCTCACCCCGATCCGGCTGAACCTGCGTCACCGGATGCGGGTCGAGGCGGTCATCGAGGAGACCCCGGGCATCACCTCGGTGCTGATCAGCGGGAGCAAGCTGCACCGGATGGGCGCGGAGGCCGGTCAGTTCTTCCGCTGGCGGTTCCTGGCGCCGGGGATGCGGTTCAGCTCCCACCCGTACTCGCTGTCGGCGGCTCCCCGCCCCGACATGCTGCGGATCACCGTGAAGGCGATCGGCGACCACACCTCCCGGCTGCACGAGTTGGAGCCCGGCACCCGGGTGTGGGCGGAGGGACCCTACGGGGCGATGACCGCCCAGCGCCGCAGCCGCGGCAAGGTGCTGCTGGTCGCGGGCGGGGTGGGGATCACCCCGATGCGGGCCCTGTTCGAGACGCTGCCCGGCGCCTCCGGGGACATCACCCTGCTGTACCGGGCCAACACCACCCAGGACCTGGCCCTGTGGGGCGAGCTGGCCAAGATCGCCGAAGAGCGCGGTGCGCGCCTGATGTACGCGGTGAACAGCCCCGAGGGGGAACGCCCCGACATCTCGGCGGACAGCCTGCGGCGGAAGATCCCCGACATCGACGACCACGACGTCTTCATGTGCGGCCCGCCCGGGTTCGCCCAGTCGGTGTACGACGCACTGCGCGGCGCCGGGGTCCCCGCCCGCCGTATCCACCACGAGTCGTTCGAGATGTGAGCGACGGGTCATCCACACCCATCAGGAGCTTGAGAAGCGATGAGGAAGAGTCACCCCGTCCGGCGTGCTGTGCTGGCCACCGCCGCCACCGTCTCCGGGATCGTGCTGCTGCTGACGCTGAAGCCGGATTCCGACCCGGGCTCGGCGGACGCGGTCGGCGGCACGGTCCCGCCCGCGGCCGCGCAGTCCCCGCAGGGCGGCGCCCAGGCCATCGCCGACGGCAGCGTCACCGGTGACGCGGCGCAGACCGAGTACGGGGCGGTACAGGTACGCCTGACGGTCAGCGGCGGGAAGATCACCAAGGCCGAGGCCGTCCAGTCCCCCAAGGGCGGCCAGAGCGACCAGATCAACGCCAACGCCGTACCCAAGCTCAACCAGGCCGTGGTCGCCGCGCAGAGCGGCGAGATCGACGCGGTGTCCGGCGCCACCTACACCAGCGCTGGCTACAAGAAGTCGCTGCAGTCCGCGCTGGATCAGGCCGCGGCCGCCGGATCGGCCGCGTCCGGCAGCGGGTCCGCCGGCAAGAAGGAGCCCGCCGACGAGGAGCCCGCCGGGAAGGAGTCCGCCGGGGGCGGGCAGGGCTCGGGGGGCGGGCAGACCCTCAAGGACGGCACCGTCACCGGTGACGCGGTGCAGACCGAGTACGGGGCGGTACAGGTCCGGATCACCGTCCAGGGCGGGAAGATCACCAAGGCCGAGGCGGTGCAGGCGCCCAAGGGCGGCCAGAGCGACCAGGTCACCTTCTCGTCCGTGCCCCGGCTCAACAAGGCCGTCGTGGAGGCCGGCAACGCGGACGTCGACGCCGTGTCCGGCGCCACCTACACCAGCGCCGGCTACAAGAAATCGCTGCAGTCCGCACTCGACAAGGCCGGTGGCTGACACCGTGGCCGAGTCCGCACAGGCTCCCGCCGCGGTGCGTCGTACGGAGGAGACGATGGGGACCGTCTTCTCCTTCGACGTCCGCGGCGGGAAACCCGCTGCCGTACACGCGGCGCTGGAGGAGGCGGTCGCCGGGCTGCGCCGCGTCGACGAGGTGTTCAGCACGTACCGCGACGACACCCAGATCTCGCGGCTGGCACGCGGCGACCTCACGGTCGAGGAGTGCGACCCCGAGGTCGCCGAGGTGCTGGAGCTGGCCGCAGAGGCGGAACGGGTGAGCGGCGGCTGGTTCAGTCCGCGCTACCGGGGCCGGCTCGACCCGACCGGCATCGTCAAGGGCTGGGCCACCGAGCGGGCCGCGCGGCGGCTCGCGGAGGCCGGGGCGGTCGGCGTGAGCCTCAACGGCGGCGGTGACGTCCAGTTGCTGGGCTCCCCGGGGGCCGGGCGGCCGTGGCGGGTGGGCGTGGCGGATCCGCTCCGGCCGGGCGGCCTCGCGGCCGTGGTCTCCGCGGCCGGCGTGGACGAACTGGCCGTCGCCACCTCGGGCACCGCCGAGCGCGGCGACCACATCGTCGACCCGCGCACCGGCCGTTCCGCGGTCACCGACCTGGTCTCGGTGACGGTGGTGGCGCCCCGGCTGGTCTGGGCCGACTGCTGGGCCACCGCCGCCTTCGCGATGGGGTCGCGGGAGGGGCTCGCCTGGCTGGAGACGCTGCCCGACGTGGAGGCGCTGCTGATCACGGCGGGCGACGAGGTGCGCTGCACGGGGGGCCTGGCGGACCGGCTGGGGTGATCGACCGGGCGGGCCCCGGCCGGCCCGGCCCGCGCTCAGTGCCCGTTCTGGGCCAGCCGCAGCATGTGCTCGGCCAGGGCCGGCCCGCCCACCGGGTCGCGACTGATCAGCATCAGCGTGTCGTCACCGGCGATGGTCCCCAGGATGTCGTGCAGTTCGGCCTGGTCGATGGCCGAGGCCAGGAACTGCGCGGCACCCGGAGGGGTGCGCAGGACCACGAGATTGGCGGACGCCTCCGCGGAGATCAGCAACTCCTGGGAGAGCCGCCGCATCCGCTCCTCCTTCGCCGACTCCCCCAGCGGTGCGCGCGGAGTGCGGAAGCCGCCCTCGCTCGGTACCGCGTAGATGAGGTCTCCGTCGGTGTCGCGGATCTTCACCGCGTTCAGCTCGTCCAGGTCCCGGGAGAGCGTCGCCTGGGTGACGGTCAGTCCGTGGTCGGCGAGCAGTTTCGCCAACTGGCTCTGGGAACGCACCGGTTGCCGGTTGAGTATGTCCACGATCCGGCGGTGGCGGGCGGTGCGGGTCTGCGGTACGGCAGGCCCGACAGGCTGTCCGTGGTCCTGATCGTGGCTCATCGTCGTCTCATTCTCCGGTCATCCTCGGGGCGTTCCCCGGCTCGTGGTCCGGTTCATCGCCCTGCTCGTCGTCCGGGCCTCGCCCGGCTCGTGGTACGGCTCACCGTCCGGCTCGCCCTTCCCCGTCCGCCGCCCGGCCGGCGACGTCCAGGACGCCGGGCAGTGCCCCGAGGAAAGCGTCCACCGCGTCGTCCCCGAGGATCAGCGGCGGCATCAGCCGTACGACATCGGGGGCGGGCGCGTTCACCAGGAAACCGGCGTCCTGAGCCGCCTGCTGCACCTGGGGTGCGAGCGGTTCGGTGAGCACGATACCCAGGAGGAGGCCCGCACCCCGGACATGGCTGATCAACGGGTTGCCGAGCGCCTCGATTCCGTCGCGGAGCCGCTCGCCCTGCCGCTTGACGTTCTCGAGCAGCCCGTCGTTCTCGATGGTGTCGAGGACGGCGAGGCCGGCGGCACAGGCGACCGGGTTGCCCCCGAAGGTCGTGCCGTGGTGGCCGGGGTGCAGCAGTTCGGCGGCGCGTCCGAAGGCGACGGCCGCGCCGATCGGCAGCCCGCCGCCGAGTCCCTTGGCGAGGGTGACGACGTCGGGCAGGACACCTTCGTGGGCCTGGTACTCGAACCAGTTGCCGGTGCGGCCGATGCCGGTCTGCACCTCGTCCAGGACGAGCAGCGCGCCCGTGGCGGCCGTGATGGCGCGGGCGGCCTTCAGATAGCCGGGCGGGGGCACCACGACCCCGTTCTCGCCCTGGATCGGCTCGATGACGACCAGCGCCGTGTCCTCGGTGACCGCGGCGGCCAGGGCCTGCGCGTCGCCGTAGGGGACATGGGTGACGTCCCCGGGCAGCGGCGCGAACGGCTCCCGCTTGCCCGGCTGGCCGGTCAGCGCGAGGGCGCCCATGGTGCGGCCGTGGAAGCCGCCGTCGGTGGCGACCATGCGGGTCCGCCCGGTCAGCCGACCGATCTTGAACGCGGCCTCGTTGGCCTCGGCGCCCGAGTTGCAGAAGTACACCCGGCCCTCGCGGCCGAAGAGCCGCAGGAGCCGTTCGGCGAGTGCGACGGGCGGTTCGGCGACGTACAGGTTGGAGACGTGGCCCAGGGAGGCGATCTGCCGGCTGACGGCCTCCACGACGGCCGGGTGGGCGTGGCCGAGCGCGTTGACGGCGATGCCGCCGACGAAGTCGGTGTACTCCTTGCCGTCGGCGTCGCGGACGGTGGCGCCCACGCCGCTGACCAGGGACAGCTTCGGTGTGCCGTAATTGTTCATGAGCGCGCCCTGCCACCGCGCGCTCAGCTCCTCGTTGCTCACGACTCTCCCTGTTCGGGCTGTACGTCCTGCACGTGCGGTGTTCCGTCGGGTACGGTCCCGGTGGCGTCGGCGGGATCGTCGGGCACGACCATGGTGCCGATGCCCTCGTCGGTGAAGATCTCCAGCAGGATCGAGTGCTGGACCCTGCCGTCGATGACGCGGGCCGTGGTCACGCCGTTGCGTACCGCGTGCAGACAGCCCTCCATCTTCGGCACCATGCCCGAGGAGAGCTCCGGCAGCAGCTTCTCCAGCTGGGAGGCGGTGAGGCGGCTGATCACCTCGTCGGAGTTCGGCCAGTCCTCGTAGAGCCCCTCGACGTCGGTGAGGACCATGAGGGTCTCGGCGTCCAGAGCAGCAGCGAGTGCCGCAGCCGCCGTATCAGCATTGACGTTGTAGACATGGTGGTCGTCCTGGCTCCGGGCGATGGACGAGACGACCGGGATACGGCCGTCGGCGAGCAGCGCCTCGATGGCGCCGGTGTCGATCTCGGTGATCTCCCCGACCCGCCCGATGTCGACCGGCTCACCGTCGATCTCGGGCCGGTGCTTGGTCGCGGTGAGGGTGTGCGCGTCCTCACCGGTGAGGCCGACGGCGAACGGGCCGTGCCGGTTGAGCAGCCCGACCAGCTCACGCTGCACCTGCCCGGCCAGCACCATCCGTACGACGTCCATGGCGTCCTCGGTGGTGACCCTGAGGCCGGCCTTGAACTCGCTGACGATGCCGTGCCGGTCGAGCGCGGCGCTGATCTGCGGGCCGCCGCCGTGCACGACGACCGGCTTGAGGCCGGCGTGCCGCAGGAAGACGACGTCCTGGGCGAAGGCGTTCTTCAGTTCCTCGTTCACCATGGCGTTGCCGCCGAACTTGATGACGACGGTCTTGCCGTGGTGCCGGGTCAGCCAGGGCAGCGCCTCGATGAGGATCTGCGCCTTGGGCAGGGCGGTGTGCTTGCGGGTGGTCATGATGAGTAGGCGCTGTTCTCGTGGACGTAGTCGGCGGTGAGGTCGTTGGTCCAGATGGTGGCGGTCGCGTCACCGGCGCCCAGGTCCGCGACGATGTGGACCTCGCGGTAGCGCATGTCGACCTTGTCGCGGTCCTCGCCGACGCCGCCGTTCTTGCACACCCAGACGCCGTTGATGGCGACGTCGAGTTCGTCGGGCTCGAAGGCGGCCTTCGTGGTGCCGATCGCGGACAGCACCCGGCCCCAGTTGGGGTCCTCACCGTGGATGGCGCACTTGAGGAGGTTGTTGCGGGCGATGGAGCGGCCCACCTCGACGGCGTCGTCCTCGGTCGCGGCACCCACCACCTCGACCTTGATGTCCTTGCTGGCGCCCTCGGCGTCGCCGATGAGCTGCCGGCCGAGGTCGTCGCAGACGGCGCGTACGGCCTCGGCGAACTCCTCGTACCCGGGGGTGACGCCGGTGGCGCCGGAGGCGAGCAGCAGCACGGTGTCGTTGGTGGACATGCAGCCGTCGGAGTCGACGCGGTCGAAGGTGACCCGGGTGGCGGCGCGCAGGGCCCGGTCCAGCGTCCCGGCGTCGACGTCGGCGTCGGTGGTGAGGACGACCAGCATGGTGGCGAGGCCGGGGGCGAGCATGCCGGCGCCCTTGGCCATCCCGCCGACGGTCCAGCCGCCGTCCGCCGAGGTGACGACGGCCGTCTTGTGCACGCTGTCCGTGGTCTTGATGGCGATGGCGGCCTTCTCACCGCCGTGCTCGGACAGCCGGCCCGCGGCCTCCTCGACCCCCGGCAGCAGCTTGTCCATGGGGAGCGTGACGCCGATGAGCCCGGTGGAGCAGACGGCCACCTCGCCCGCGCCGGTCCCGAGCACCTCGGCGGCCTTCTCGGCGGTGGCGTGGGTGTCCTGGAAGCCCTTGGGGCCCGTACAGGCGTTGGCGCCGCCGGAGTTGAGGACGACGGCGGCGACCTGGCCGCCCTTGAGCACCTGCTCGGACCAGAGCACGGGTGCGGCCTTGACGCGGTTGGCGGTGAAGACGCCCGCCGCGGCGCGGCGCGGCCCGTTGTTGACCACGAGGGCCAGGTCCGGATTGCCGTTCTCCTTGATCCCGGCGGCGATGCCCGCCGCCGTGAATCCCTTTGCTGCCGTCACACTCACGGCGCGACTCCGATCGTCGTCAGTCCCGTGGACTCGTCGAGCCCGAGGGCGATGTTCATGCTCTGCAGAGCGCCGCCCGCGGTGCCCTTGGTGAGGTTGTCGATGGCGCTGATCGCGATGATCCGCCCCGCGGCCTCGTCGTACGCGACCTGGATCTGAACGGCGTTGGAACCGTGGACGGACGCCGTCGCGGGCCACTGGCCCTCGGGGAGGAGACGGACGAAGGGCTCGTCGGCGAACGCCTTCTGGTAGGCGGCCCGGACGGACTCGGCGGTGACTCCGGGCCTGGCCTTGGCACTGCACGTGGCGAGGATGCCGCGGGGCATCGGCGCGAGGGTCGGCGTGAAGGAGACGGAGACCCGCTCCCCCGCCGCCGCACTGAGGTTCTGGATCATCTCGGGGGTGTGCCGGTGGGTGCCGCCGACGCCGTAGGGCGACATCGACCCCATGACCTCGCTGCCCAGCAGGTGCGGCTTGGCCGCCTTGCCCGCGCCGGAGGTGCCGGAGGCGGCGACGATCACCGCCTCGGCCTCGGCGAGCCCCGCCGTGTAGGCCGGGACGAGGGCCAGCGAGACGGCGGTCGGGTAGCAACCGGGCACCGCGATGCGCTTGGACCCCTCCAGCGCAGCGCGGCCGCCCGGCAGTTCGGGCAGGCCGTAGGGCCAGGTGCCGGCGTGCGGGGAGCCGTAGAACCGTTCCCAGTCGGCGGCGTCGGCGAGCCGGTGGTCGGCGCCCATGTCGACCACGAGCACCTCCGGTCCGAGCTGCTCGGCGACGGCGGCTGACTGCCCGTGCGGCAGGGCGAGGAAGACGACGTCGTGCCCGGCGAGCACGTCGACCGTGGTCGCCTCCAGCACCCGCTCGGCGAGCGGCACCAGATGCGGCTGCAGGCTCCCGAGCCGCTGTCCGGCGTTGGAGTTCCCGGTCAGCGCACCGATCTCCACCCCGGGGTGCGCCAGCAGCAGGCGCAGAAGCTCCCCACCCGCATATCCACTGGCCCCGGCTACAGCCACCCGTACGCTCACGAAAACCTCCTCCTCGATGGCATGACTATACGTATATGCGCACGTTTATGCAACGCCGCACAGGAAGCGCCGGGTGAGAACGTCGTGGCGGGGCCGGCACGCACACCCGACTCGATCGGGCACAGGATGTCGGGTCCGGCGGGACACGTGCCGCCTAGCGTGTCGATCGCAAGCAAGAAGGAAGGAGACCGGGCGTGCTGGAGCGGCTCAACCAGGCCATGGAGCAGATCGAGCAGGGTCTCGACCGGCCCGTCGATGTGGCGGGGCTGGCACGCACCGCGACGACCTCGGAGTACCACCTGCGCCGGATGTTCTCCGCGCTGGCGGGCATGCCGTTGTCGGAGTACGTCCGGCGTCGGCGGCTGACCGTCGCGGGTGCCGAGGTGCTCGACGGCCGTGAGCCGCTGCTGGAGATCGCGGTGCGCTACGGCTACGGCTCGGGGGAGGCGTTCGCGCGGGCGTTCCGCGCCGTGCACGGTGTCGGTCCGGGCGAGGCCCGGCGCACCGGCTGCGCGCTCGTCTCCCAGCCCCGGTTGACCTTCCGCCTCACCGTCGAAGGGAGCAGCAGCATGCGTTATCGCGTGGTCGACCGTCCGGCCTTCACCGTCGTCGGCCTCAAGGCCCGGGTGCCACTGGTTCACTTGGGGCCGAACCAGGCGATCATCGACTTCGTCCGCGGCATCGAACCGCGGACCGTGGAGCGCCTGGAGCTGCTGTCGGACCAGGAGCCGCAGGGCATCGTCGCGGTCTGCGACGACCTGGACCCCAGCCGCGCCGAGGGCACCGAACTCGACTACTACCACGGGGTGATCACGTCGGCGGCCGCCCCCGAGGGAACCACGTCACTGGCCGTCCCGACCGGCACCTGGGCGGTCTTCACCACCTCCGGGCCGGCCCCGCAGGTCATCCAGGAACTGTGGCGGGACGTGTTCACCCAGTGGTTCCCGTCGAACCCGTACCGCAGCCGCCCCGGCCCGGAGCTCCTGCGCACCCGCCTCTCCCCGGACAGAACCGAAGCCGACGCCGAACTGTGGCTCCCGGTGGAGCGGGAGCAGGGGTGAACACGACACCGGGCCCGTGGCCGTCGAACGGTACGAACGCTTCAGCCGACAGCACGGGCCGGCTGGGCCGAGGCGCTCGGTTCGGACGTGGACGGCCGGCCACGCATCACACCAGGCTGACCCGCATGCCGCCCTCGGCCAGGACGTCGAGGACCTCGGCGAACAGGTCCAAGGGCCGGCCACGAGGTGTCAGGGTCCGGGACAGGTACTCGCGTGCGGTCGCGGAGTGCCGCCAGAGCAAGGTCGCGGGGGCCGTGTAACCGAAGGAGCCGCGCAGGCAGTCCGTGAGGGCGTCGAGACAGCCTCCGAAATAGCCGCCCGGCCCGTTCACCGCCTCGCCGAGCGCCAGGTAGAGGCCCGGTTCGTCGGTGATCTGCCGGCCGTCGAGTTCGTAGGCGTGGCCAGTCGGCCGGTCACGGTGGGTACGACGGCAGGCCCGGTCCCGGGCCAGGTCGAGCCAGACCTCGCGACGCCGCGTGTCGAGTCCGGCCCAGGCGCCAAGGGTGTCCGGCGGCCCGGCGAGCCATCGTTCCCAAACTGAGTGCGCGTACGTGGGAACGGGGGTGAAGAACTCTCCGTCGAGCTCCAGGTCGATCAGGTCCGCCCCGTAGGAGGACGGGCCCCAGCCACGGACGGTGGTCCACAACAACCGATCGGTGAGCGGTTCGCCTCGGGCATCCCGTATCTCCAGCGCGGCCTGTTCCAGGTCCAGCGCCCGCCGGGTGCCCGTCCTCAGTGCCGTTCTCAGTCGATCACCCTGGGCCAGCCCTCGCAGGACGAGTGGGGGCGCCGTTCTCTCCGGCGGCAGGACGCGGGCGTATTCCCGGCAGGAGCCCAGCCACCGACTCCCGTCATGCACACGAACGGGGCCCCGGTGTCCCCCGGGCGGGCCTTCGTAGTCGTCCTGGCCGGTGAGAACGAGACTGTCCGATCCGGGAAGCAGTCCGAGGCTCTCCGCGTCCTCCAGCAGCCAGGGTTCGAGCGCCCCGTCATCCGGTACCAGCCACACCCTGCTGCCCACCCAGCCCCGCACGTCGCCGTTCTCCGGAATCCAGCCGAACAGTTCGTACGTCCCGCGCCGGGGCTCACCGAACAGCCCGTCCACTGTCTCGCACACACCCCAGATGTGGCCATGGTCTGTGTCCGTGAGCTCGTACCGCTCGCGCCCTCGATGGTCGCTTTCTCCATGCACTTGAGTGATCATATCCGCACCGGCTTTGCCGACGAAGTCGCTTTTGTCGCAGCGGGTTGACGTAGGTCCAAGCCTGAGCACTCCAGTCGGTAGGCGGCCCTCAAAGGGGTGAGGCCGAGCGTTCGGCAGGGCAGGCGGGGTATTCACAGCTGGGGAACGAGGTCTGACATCACGGCAAGCGGCAGCGCCGGGTTGACCGCCGCCGCTTCCACCACCTGCGAGTCGGCGTCGGTGAGCAGTTCCACGATGTCCGGCGGTGGGAGAGTCGGATGGACGGCCGCCATGGGTCTCGCTTGCCTGTCCGCCAGGCAGGCGAGCAGTGCTCGGGCTGTCGCGTTCCGGTGCCGGGCGATCTCGCGGAAGGCCTTCTGCGCCGGTGGTTCGTGCCGGGTCAGGTGCTCCAGCAGCGCCGGACTCGCTTCCGGATTGGCCGCCACCTTGGCCAGGACCCGGACTCCGTGGCGGTCGAGCATGGCGCGCAACTGAACTTCGGTGAGGCCCGGGTGCGGAGCGACGGATTTGGCCACTTTCGCGTCGACGTCACCGGCCAGCGCGTCGCGGATCTCAGGCGGTAGGTCGCGTCGTTGACCCACGAGCATGCGCACGGCCGGGTTCGGTGACTGGGCCAGCTGCCGAACCTCACCGGGCGACGCGGCAGCGATCCGTGGCAGCAGACTGGCGCCGATCCTGGTGTCGTCGGCCAGGTGGACGAGTACGTCGAGCGACACATTCGGGTTGCCCGCGAGCCTGCGCCGTACGTCGTGGTCATGGTCGTCGGCCAGGGTACGCATCAGAGCGACGTCGATCGCGGGGTTCCCGGCGAGGTCGGCCCGGACACCGGGGACAGGGTCTGCGGCCAGTCGCCGGTACACCTCCGTGGGCAGACCGGGGCGCGTGGCAAGCGTCCAGCGCAGCAGCATCGAAGGATGGTCCACGAAACCGACCACCGATTCGGTGGGTGTCCCCGGATTCCGCAACGCGGCCTCCTGGATCTCACACATCGTGGACTCGTGGGACCCGTCGCAGGAGGCGCCCGGCGGCAGATCGCAGTCGGGCCGCGGACACTGCGGCTCATGCACGAAGGGCGGCGCTTCACGGTCGCAGACCAGGCATCGACGCGGCGGAGGCAGCTCCTCGCCGATGAGCGCTGCGAGTACGTCCGGGGGCGTCGCCTCGTTGGCGGCCACCGCACGGCGGACCTCGGCGTGCGGATGGCCGGCAAGTCTGGTGGTCATGTCGGGCGTGGTCCACAACGCCAGCTCCGTGACGACGCGGATATCCGGGTCCGCAGCGAGAGTCTCCCTCACATCCGCCGGAAGGCCGGGGCAGGCGGCGAGTTTCTCCCGGTGCTCCAGAACCGGATCGGCTGCGAAGCGGCGTGCCCATTCCGGGGTGCCGGCTCGCTTTTCGAGCAGGGCGAGGGCGGCACGCGGCTGTGTCACCGGATCGACGTCGGCGACGGTCAGCCGGCCTTCGTACGCAAGCCGCACACCGCTCTCCGGAACGCGCGCGGCCACCGCGGCCGCCTGCGCACGGCTGAGATCCTTCCGAGCCGCGAGGCTCTCGGCGATGTCGTCGTCCGCGACCGCGATCAGTCGGTCGACCAGCTCGGCCGGCAGGGCCGGATTGGCGGCGAGCCCGCACAGGAGTTGATCCACGGAGGTCATCCTGCATCTGCCCCTGACACCGTGCCAGGGGCAGGGGTCAACAGACCGCAGAGACAGGCCCTACAGGGACGTGAACCCGACGAACGCCGACCAGGCTGCGGGGTGGACCGAGACACCGGGGCAGCGTATGTCCTTGGAGTCGCGTACATGGATTGCGTGTGGGCAGGACGCCACCTCGACGCACTCGCCGCCTTCCTCACTGCTGTAGCTGCTCTTGACCCACAGAAGCCCAGACGTGTGCTCCCGTGCCCTGACTTTCATAGCTCCCCCAGCAGTTTCTCAACGTGGCTGAGCGACGCCCGAGGCGTGAGCGCCTGTGCTCGCAGAATGCCGTACTTGATCTCAAGGCCCTTCACGGGCCGTCGCTCAGTGTGTACATGGCTGACGTTCTGAACCTCGACATAAGCGATCCTGCGCCCTTCGGCCGTCTCGATCAAGGTGAAGGGACCGGCCATTCCAGCATTCTCCTCGCTCCCCAGCGACATGACCTGGATCTCAACCGTCGGCTTCCGCCCAGCCAGCAGAATGTGTTCCAACTGGCCACGCAACACCTCCCGGCCGCCGATCGGCCTTCGCAGCACGGACTCGTCGATGACGAAGCTCATCAGCGGCTGAGGGCTCTTGCCGTAGACCTCTTGACGCGCCAGGCGTGCCGCGACTCGTCGGGCAATGGCGTCCTCGTCGAGTGGCGGACGCATCATGCCGAACACCGCCTGCGCGTACTCCTCCGTCTGCAGCAGCCCCGGTACCGCCTGATTCGCGTACACGTGCAGTTCGACCGCTTCCGCCTCCAGCCGCGCCGCGTCCCGGAAGAACGCCGGATACTGCGCCCGCGCGATCTCCTCCTTCATCTCCTGGAGGACACCGCCCGCGTCCAGGAGTTCGTCCGCCTGATCGATGAACTTCGGCGGCGGGATCCGGCGGCCCTGTTCGTACGCGGCGATCGTCGAGGCCGAGTAACCCGTCATCGAACCGAACTCAGGCCGTTCCAGGCCCGCCCGGCCCCGGAACCGCTTCAGCTGCCGCCCGAAGACACGCAGGATGCCGGAGCTTGCCCCCGCATCCCGTTCGCCTTCCTCCGTACCGGGCTCTTCGACAGCCCGTCCCATCAGATCGCTCATGTGCATCATCACCGCCTCTCCCGTCAACGCGGCTCCGCGTCGAAGCGACACGCTTCGCCCCGCCCACACGCACCGACGAGCGACGTACAGCGACCAGACGTGTGCGCACCGTTCACCTCGTCGCGCGAGCGCTCGTCCGTACCTCGCTTGAGAAGCAAGCCGCCACTTGCCCGTGGTGTCGGCTATGGCGGATTCACCCAGGAGCCGCTGGAAATAGGCCAGGCCACTCCTGCGGTCCTGGACGGTATCTGCGGCAATCTGATTCACATCGCGCACAGCACGCAGGGACCTGCGAAGGCGGGCAGCGGGTCCTCTCTCCACCGCCCCAGGCCTCGTCCCCCTCAGGCCGCACCCTCCCACGCGCGCCGCAGGAAGGCCGAGGCGTCCGCCAGTTCCGGGAGGGTGATGCCGTGGCCCTGGCCCGGGTAGCGGCGTTCCTCGAGGCGTGCGCCGGACTCCTCGCGGAGCCAGGCGCCGGTCCGGGTGACGAGGTCGGCGGGGATCACCTGGTCGGCGGTGTCGCGGCCCCAGAAGACCGGCACCCCGGTCAGGCGGCCCTGCTCCTCGGGCAGACCCGCGTCCCACGGCAGGGTGCCGGACAGGAGGACGGCGGCGGTGAACCGCTCCGGGCGGGCGAGCAGCAGGCCGCCTGCCATGGCCATGCCGCCGGAGAAGCCGAGCAGTGAGACCGACGTGTGGCCGGCGGCCGCGGCGTCGAGCCAGCGGAAGAGCCAGTCGGCGGTGGCCGCGATGGAGTCGGGCAGGGGGCGCCCGATCCCCCGGTTGGCGAACCACGCGTATCCGCTGCCCTCGGCCAGCGGGGCGCGCACGAAGGCCACCGTGGCCTCCTGCGGCAGATGCGGCGTGAGCTGCGCGAACGACGCCTCGTCCGCTCCCCGCCCGTGCAGGGCGACGACCAGCGGCGCGCCGGGCCTGCGGTCGGGTTCGACGGACCAGCTGACCGTGGGTGCGGCGGTGTAGAGCATGGCGGCGGCTCCTTGGGCGGTGTGGGACGGACACAGGTTTCGGCTCGGGTTGGAGCACGGTCGAGCGTACCCGCACTGCTTGAAAGTTGAAGCAAGGGTCACGACTGGGTTAGCTTGAAGCTTCAAGTTTGTCGGGGCGGTCGTCGCTCAGTGCCGCGCGGCGCCCCCACCGTCTTCGCCGTCCCCTTCCGAGGAGTCCCCCCCATGGCCAGTGCCACCACCTTGTCCCGCCCCGCCGCCGCGACGTCCGGCCAGGAGGGCCCCGCCGCCCCCGCCCGCGCCTACGACATCGGCCTGCTGGTCCTGCGCCTCGTGCTCGGCCTGACCATGGCCGTGCACGGCGCCCAGAAGCTGTTCGGCTGGTTCGGCGGGGGCGGTGTCGAGGGCACCGGGATGTTCTTCGAGTCCCTCGGCTACCCCTCGCCCGAGGCGTTCGCCGTCGTGGCCGGACTCACCGAGACCCTGGGCGGGCTCGGCCTCGCGCTCGGCCTGTTCACCCCGCTCGCCGCTGCGGCCGTCGCCGGCACGATGGTCAACGCGATCGCCGTGAAGTGGGGCGGCGGCTTCTTCGCCCCGGAGGGCGTGGAATACGAGCTGCTCCTCACCCTGGCCGCGGTGGCGCTCGCCCTGACCGGTCCCGGTCGGATCGCCGTGGACCGGCTGCTGCCCTGGCTGCGCACGCACCGCCTCGCGTACGGCCTCGCCGCGGTCGTGCTCGGCGTCGTGGTAGCCGGTGTCACCCTGCTGCTGCGCCACTGACCCGGCGGGCGGTTCCCCTCTCGGCGCCGGGTGCGGGCCGCCGTCTCCGTGACGGCGGCCCGCACCCCGACCACTACCGCTGCTTGATCCGCAGGAACGTCACCGAGTGCGCCGGGAACGTGTACGTGAAACTGTCGGACACGCCCCGGAGCGTGTACGTCACCGGGGTCACCGGCGTGTCCGTCTCGGTGTTCACCGCGTCCGCGTCGGCGGCCAGCGTGGTGACCCGGGCGGTGGAGGCGGTCCTCGCGCCGCCGAGGTCGATCGCCGTGCGGGCCTCGGCCGGCTGGGCGTTGACGACCTTGACGATCAGGTCACCGGTGCGGGCGTCCTCGGTGACCACCTGGCGGAACGGCTCGGCGGGCTTGTCGTCGGTGAAGCCGCCCCACTCCTGGCCGTCGAGGGAGAGGGTGACCTGGCGGCCGCGCACCTTGACCTCGATGTCGTAGGCACGGCCCGTCTCGATCGATCCCGCCTTGGAGATCAGGGTCGACTTGCCGCCGTCCACGGCCTGTTCGACGGCGGACCGGGTGTTGCTCCAGCCGCCGAGGTTCCACCAGTAGTAATTGCCGGTGTCCTGGACGCCGAAGGCGACGAGGAACCCTTCCTTGCCTGCCTTCTTCGTGGCCTTCACCCGTAGGTCGTAGTCGTGCCAGGCTGGGTCACCGGCGGTGACCAGGGTGTTCTCGGCGGCCTCGTCGGTCTGGACGTACTGCCCGTCCTGGACGCTCCAGCTGCCTCCGCCGCTGTGGGTCCACTGCCCGGCGCCTCCGGAGAAGTCGTCGGCCAGGAGTGCCGAGCCGTCCGCGGCGGTGATCTTCACGTCGTCGTAGGCGGCGCTCGTCGCCCACGTCGACAGGCCGACGGCGCCGGCGAGGGGGCCGCTGACGTCAGGTGTGCCGCTCGCCTCCGAGGGGACCACGCTTTTCGGCCCGCTCGAGGGCGGCGGCCTGCTGCACCAGGAGACCGGCACCTTCACCTGGCGGGGCGTCCCCCGGCCCGCCGAACGCACCCTGCGTTTCCTCCCCGGGCCCGGCGGCACGGTGGACGTGCGGTTCGCGGACGGCCGGCCGTTCCACGACCTGGACCTCTCGACGGGCCGGTACGTCGCCGACCACCCCTGCGCCGCGGACCTCTACCGGGGCGAGTTCACCGTCCGCGACGAGGACCACTGGCGGACTCTCTGGCGGGTGCGCGGCCCGGCCAAGGACCTGGAGCTGGACACCGGCTACGTCCGTGTGCGCTGAGGGGAGACACCCTCGATGCGCAGGCTCCAGCGGCCCGCCTGCCCGGTGACGCTGACCCGCGACAGCGCGCGGACGTCGATGTTCCAGTAGGTCGCGGGCGGCGCCTTCAGCGCGTACACCAGCGCGGCGCGGATCACGGAGGGTTCGGCCACCGCCACGACCCGGAAGTCCTCCTCCAGCGGCCGGGTGTCCAGCCAGCCGCCCACGCGGGTGATGAAGTCCAGCAGCGACTCCCCGCCGTGCACGGTGGCCCGCGGGTCGGCGAGCCAGGCGTCCACGGCCTCCGGCTCCCGGGCCATCGCCTCGCCCAGGGTCAGCCCGCGCCAGCGACCCATGTCGCAGTCGCGCAGGGCGAGCTGGACCAGCGGGGCATAGCCGAGCCCGTCCCCGGTGGCACGGCTGCGCGGGTTCGGCGAGCAGTACCGCAGGTCGGCCGCGGCGAGCGGCAGCAGCGCATGGGCGACGCGCTGCACCTCGCTCCACCCGGCCCGGTCAAGCGGCCGGTCGTCCTCGAAACGCTCGGCCAGCCGCGAGGAGCTCCCCGCTGCGGCAACGAACGTGACCCGAAGTGCCATGCGGCGATCGTCGACCTCCCGGGTGAGCAAATCAAGGGGTCCGGCCGGGGTGTTACCGAGCGTCCATCAGGCATGGAGCGCAGATCACGACCTATCGGACAAGTGATGCGAAACACCTACCCCTCCGCCTCGCTGCCCGCACTCGAGCAGGCGTGTCCTTCATCGCCGAACACTCGCAGGCCACCCGATTGGGACAAGCGCTTTCCCCGGCACCTCACTCACCCCGGCACCTCGCCGCAGGCAGCGTGCGGTCACCGCTCAGAATCCGGAGCGCGCGGCCGTTCCCGTGCGGGGCGTGCCGGGTGGTGCGCCGCGCCGTAGACTCGAAGCCACGGACCGCTGCTCCCGCACTTGGTGAGGAGACCCCTATGCGCGCATCTGTGGGCGACCAGCTTGTCCAGCACGGCAGGGTGGTCGGTCAGCACGACAAGGTGGCCGAGATCGTCGAAGTGATGGGCCAGAAGGGCGATCCGCCCTACCGCGTCCGCTTCGAGGACGGGCACGAGGCCGTGTGCTCACCCGGCCCCGATTCCGAGATCCGGCACAAGAACCGTCAGCGATGACCCGGCTACCGCCGGTGGTGGATCAACGTGGGGGTGTCGCCGGCCGCTCGTAGTGGTCGGCGACCACCCGCGCCATCGCGCCGACCGGGTCGGTGCTCAGTTCCCGGGCGGCGAAGAAGACGTGCCCGCGCACCTGCGGGTGCTCCTCGGCGAGCGTGAGGTGCCGGGAGAGTTCGGCCGGATCCTGCCAGGGGGCGGGCTGCGCCGGATCGCCCGCCTTGTAGAGCGCCTCGCCCGCGTACAGCTGTGTCCCGGAGCCCTCCACGACCGCGGACCACCAGGCCAGCAGCTTCGCGTAGTCGGCGGCGGCGAAGCCGATGTTCCAGTAGAGCTGGGGGCAGATGTAGTCGATCCAGTTCTCCCGCGCCCACCGGCGGGTGTCGGCGTGCAGATCGTCGTAGGCCTGCACGCCGGCCCGGGTTTCTGAGCCGAGCCGGTCGGTTGCCGCGTTGCGCCACACTCCGAAGGGGCTGATGCCGAAGCGGGTGCCGGGCCGGATCTCCCGGACGCGGGCCGCCGTCTCGCGCACCAGCCGGTCGATGTTGTCCCGCCGCCAGGCCGCCCGGTCGGGGAAGGCGCCGCCGTGGGCGTCGTGGGCGGTGTCGTCGTCGAAGCTCTGCCCCGGCACGGGGTACGGGTAGAAGTAGTCGTCGAAGTGGACCGCGTCGACGGGATACCGGCGCACCGCGTCGAGCATCGCGTCCACGGCGAAGGCGCGGACCTCGGGCAACCCGGGGTTGTAGTAGAGCTTTCCGTCGTACGGAACCACCCAGCCGGGGTTCCGGCGGGCCGGGTGCGTGGCGGCGAGCCGGGTGGGGTCGGTGTGCGGGGCGACCCGGTACGGGTTGAACCAGGCGTGCAGTTCCAGGCCGCGGGCGTGGGCCTCGGTGACGGCGGTGCCCAGCGGGTCCCAGCCGGGATGCGTGCCCTGGGTGCCGGTGAGGTACGCGGACCAGGGTTCGTACGGGGACGGCCACAGGGCGTCGGCCGTGGGCCGTACCTGGAGGATCACGGTGTTGAGCCGGTTGCGGACGGCGGTGTCGAGGTGGGCGATCAGCTCGGCCCGCTGCCGGTCGGCGCTCAGTCCCGGACGCGACGGCCGGTCCCGGTTGGCCACGGTCGCCAGCCACACGCCCCGCATCTTCCCCGCCGTCGCTCCCCGGCCCCCCGCCGCACCCGAGGGCACGGGGCCCGGCCGGGCCGGGGCGGCCGAGGCCGCCGCCGTCATCGTCACTGCCGAAAGCGCCGCCGTGGCGAACGCCCTGCGTGACACTCGTCCCATTTCACACCCGCCACAAAAGCCGCGATCCGCCCGATCATGGACCGTTCCGCGCTCAGCATGCCCGCCCCGCACGATCGATCATCGATCCTTCCGGGTAGCGTGCACGAACAGAGCAGGACGCCGTGACCCGGCACCCCTGCCGGAGCCGCAGAGCGAAGTCGCAGAGCAGAGCCGTGGAACTGGGCGGCGGAACAGCGGTAGAACAGAGCCGTAACAGCGCAGACGAACCGCGCAGGGAAGCGAAAGGGACGATGTGACCGACATCGAACGCGTCGGAGTGGTGGGCTGCGGTCAGATGGGCGCGGGAATCGCCGAAGTGTGCGCTCGCGCCGGACTGCACGTGATGGTCGCGGAGACCACCGGCGAGGCCCTGGAGATCGGCCGTACCCGGCTGTACAACTCCCTCACCAAGGCGGCCGAGCGCGGCAAGATCACGGCGGAGGAGCTGGAGGCCGCCCAGGCCCGGCTGAGCTTCACCACGGACCTCGGCGAGTTCGCCGACCGCGACCTGGTGATCGAGGCCGTCGTCGAGAACGAGCAGGTCAAGACGGAGATCTTCCAGGTGCTCGACCAGGTGGTGACCCGACCGGACGCGATCCTGGCCTCCAACACCTCCTCCATCCCGCTGGTGAAGCTGGCGGTCGCCACCTCGCGGCCCGACCACGTCATCGGCATCCACTTCTTCAACCCGGCCCCCGTGCAGCAGCTGGTCGAGCTGATCCCGGCGCTCACCACCTCCGAGGGCACGATCAGCCGGGCGCAGATCTTCACCGAGAAGGTGCTGGGCAAGCACGCGATCCACGCCCAGGACCGTTCCGGGTTCGTGGTGAACGCGCTGCTGATCCCGTACCTGCTCTCCGCGATCCGGATGTTCGAGTCGGGCATCGCCAGCCGTGAGGACATCGACAACGGCATGGAGATGGGCTGTGCCCACCCGATGGGCCCGCTGAAGCTGTCCGACCTGATCGGCCTGGACACGGTGGCCTCGGTCGCGCACTCGATGTACGAGGAGTACAAGGAGCCGCTGTACGCCGCTCCCCCGCTGCTCCAGCGCATGGTCGACGCGGGCCGTCTGGGCCGCAAGAGCGGCTCCGGCTTCTACAGCTACGGCTGAGGGACGCCTCGCGGCCCGGCACCCCGACGGAGTGCCGGGCCGTCGGCGTCAGGGCCTGTTGTCCTGGCCGAGCCTGAGATGGTGCAACAGCAGTAACGCGGCCGCCATGTTGGCGGCCGGGACCTCGCCGCGGGCGACCAGGTCGGGGACCACCTTCAGCGGCACCCACTCCCGGCGGTCCGACTCGAAGTCGTCCACCGGGTGCCCGACGTACTCGCCCTCGTCGGCCCAGTAGATGTGGTGCCGGGCGTCGGTGAGCCCGTTGGACGGCTCCACGCTCATGAGGTGGTGCAGGGGCCCGGGCCGCCAGCCGGTCTCCTCCTCCAGCTCCCGGGCCGCCGCCCGGACGACGTCCTCGCCGTCCTCGACCACGCCGGCTGCGAGCTCCCACCCCCAGCTGTCGGTGATGAAGCGGTGGCGCCACAGGAGGAGGACCTCGTTGGCCTCGTTCACCACCGTGGCCACGGCGACGGGCCGCAGCCGGATGAGGAAGTGGTCGAGATGCCGGCCGTCCGGTAGTTCGACATCCGCGAGATTGACGCTGAACCAGCGGTTCGAGTACACGATTTGTTCGTTCTGCTTCGCCCATTGCACGGTTATGCCACCTTCCGCTGAGTGAGTGGCAATATCGCAGCAGCAGCGGTCCGGTAGCAGGCGCACAGGAGGCCGCCCGCGACGCAGCGGACGGCGCGACGCGGGCGCACTCCGCGGCCACCTGCGGCGGGCCACCGGGACCACCGTGCGCACGGCCGGGCCACCGGGCACGCGCGGCGGGCTCACAGCGGTACGCGCAGGGCACCGTCGATGAGTTCGGCCGCCTCCCCGGTGCCGGCGCAGCCGTTGCGCACCAGGTGCTCGCGCACGGCGCGCAGTCTGTCGCGCAGCCGCTGCGACTCCATTCCACGGGCCTGCTCGGTCATCTGCACCGCGATGGCGACCGCTTTGTCGGCGTTGCCCTGCCGCAGTTCGATGGTGCTCAGCATGGCGAGCCGGTGCACCCGTCCCCGGTCGTGCGCGGGGTTGTCGACGGCGGCGGCCGCGTGCTCGCCCGCTGCGGCCAGCTCGCCGAGGCTGAGCAGCGCCTCCGCCACCTGCACGTTGACCAGGCCGGGTTGGACGTAGCCGGTCTCGTCGGGTTCGTGGCCGCGCCGGATGCGCTCGGCGGCCTGCTCGGCGCGCCGGATGCAGGACAGCGCGCTCGTGCCGTCGCCGAGGTGCGCGTACGCCTTCGCCTGCATCGCGTACAGGTCGGAGGCGAGGGCGGGGGTGATGTGCTTGCCCGCGGCGCGCAGCGCGGCCTCCGCGAAGGCGACGGCCTGCCGGTACTCCCGCATGAACAGCGCCTGGTTGACCAGGAGCGCGATCACGTACGCGCCAAGTCCACGGTCCCCGCTGGCCTTGGCCAGCCGGAGCGCCTGGTGGAAGTAGCGCTGGGCGAGTCCGTGCGCGTCGGAGTCGTACGCGCAGATCCCCGCGACCGCCACCAACCCGCCGGTGGCCCGGTGCAGTTGACGACCGGTGGAGTCGGTGTAGCTGCCGCGCAGCAGCGGGGCGGTCTCGGTGTTGAGGAAGCCGACGATGCGGGCGCGGGTCGCGACGCCGCCGGCCTTGCGGTACATCTGCTCGTAGTGGGAGCGGGCGGAGCGCAGCATGTCCAGGTCGCCCGGTGTGACCCGGTGCCGGCCACCGCGTGAGACGTCCACGTCCTCGGGCGGGTTCTCCCACTCCCAGACGGGCATCACGGCGGGGGTGCCGGTGACCGCGGGCGCGCCCAGTATGTGCGGACGCCGCTGCTGATCGGAGCGCCACAGTGCGGTGGCCCGCTCGACGAAGCCGGAGAGCGAACCGGGGTGCGGGGTGGACGGTCCGCCGGGGACACCGAGACCGATGTCGTCGAGGGTGACCTGGCGGTGCAGCCGGACGGCCAGGACCTCGCAGATCAGGTCGGGCACCTGGCCGCGGGGCCGCTGCCCCTTCAACCAGCGTGCCACGGCGGTGTGTTCGTACCTGAGTGACAGTCCGCGTGCCCGGCCGGCCTGGTTGACGTGCGCGGCCAGACCGGCGTGCGAGATGCCGGCCTCGTCCAGGACCGCGTCGAGCAGAGTGTTGGGCTGCATGAGGTCCCCCGGAGGATCGGTGTCGACAGAGTAGTGGCCGGATGTTCACACGGGGTGTGAACGGAGTGCCCGAATCCGCAGTGTGTGCGCGCTGTCGCGGAGAGTTCCCGGCCGGTTGACTGAGGTGCCTCGAAAGAGGCCGGCCGGGCCGCCGGCTCCCCCTCGTACAGTGCGGCGGCCCGTGTCCGCGCCGTCCGCCCAGCCACCTGCCCGACATTCCGTGGCGGGGCGGACGGCCCCGCCGGCTGTCCGCGCACGCTGCGGGGGGGGCGCATGCTATGCGGGGAACTGCTGGCGGCTCGCCGCGTGCGGGTCCGTCGTGATCGACCGCGGGGATTCCGGCGCGATCGAGGGGGCGCGCGGAGACGGGCGCTCGTTCCTGAGGACCATGAGGGCGATGTCGTCCTTGGGTGGGCCGCCGGTGTGGCGGGTCAGCGCCGTGAGGACCGTGCGCAGGACCGCCTGCGGGGTGCGCGGCGCCCCGCGCGCTGCTGCGGCGAGCACCTCCGGCAGCGGGAAGAAACGGCCGCCGGCGTCCCGCGCGTCCTCGGCTCCGTCCGTGTGCAGGACGAGCATGTCACCGGGCAGCAGTCGTCCGCAGGGGACGGTGGGGAGCTCGGCGGGCAGCGGGAACGGGCCCAGCGGCGGGTGCGGATCGGCGCGGGCGAGCGGTCCGGCCCGCGCGCCGCTCAGCAGATGGGGCCAGGGGTGCCCGCAGTTGAGCGCCCGGACCTGCCCGTCCGGGAGGATCTCGAGCAGCAGTACGGTGACGAACTCCTCGGCGACCTGATGGCCGTCGGCAGCGCCGACGGCTGCCGAAAGGTGCTCGGCGCGGGCCCGCTCCCGCAGGTGCCGGTCCATCGCCCGCTCCAGCCGGCGCAGCACTCCGGCCAGGTCGGGTTCGTCGTACGCGGCCGCGCGGAAACAGCCGAGGACGGCGGTGACGGTGGGGACGGCGCCGAGCCCGTGTCCGCGGACGTCGCCGATGACCGCCCGTACGCCGTACTCGGTGGCGACCACCTCATACAGATCGCCGCCGAGCCGGGCACCCCGGTCGGCGGAGAGCTGGACGGCGGCGACCGTCAGTCCGTCGACGCGCGGCGGCGGCCGCCGCCTCCGCTGCGCGGTGCGGGCGATCGTGCGGGTCCGTCGCAGCTCCCGCAGCAGGCTCTGCCCGACGTGCAGCGCCAGTCCGGTGCCGATGGCGCTCAGGGCGGTGGGTGGCAGTCCGCGGGCGAGCGCCCGGCGCAGCGGGCAGTGGTCGGGATTCCACGATGTGGTCCTGGGCCGCCCCGTGCGGGGTGCTCCAGCCTTGAAGCGGATCATGCCGATGGCCCCCCATTGTGGCCCAGACAGCACAGACCGGCCTCGGAGAGGCCGGTCTGATTCTTTCGACCACACGATCCGATCCGGGTATATCGCCCGAAAAGTCACCCGAACGAGTGAGGTGACTGGCGGTAACAGATACGTGAGAGAGCTACGTGCACCCAGGAGCGCAGGGGAACTCGAGCACCCCGCGAAAACCCGAGGACCGACCCCGAAGGGCCGGTCCTCGGGAGGAACCCACTAGCCGCGAAGGACCGCCCCGGTGCGCTCGCCCGCGAGGGCGACCGCCGTCTCCCGGGCCGCGGACGCCTCGTCGACCGTCAGCGTCCGGTCGGGCGCGCGGAACCGCAACGCGTACGCCAGGGACTTGCGTCCCTCACCCAGCTGCTCGGCGTTCTCGTACACGTCGAACAGGCGGATGGACTCCAGCAGTTCGCCGGCGCCCTCGCGCAGTGCCGCCTCGACGTCCGACGCCGGCACGAACGCGTCGACGACCAGCGCGACGTCCTGCGTGGCGACCGGGAAGGTGGAGATGCCCGGTGCCTGCGGGGTCTCGTCGCCGGCCTGTTCCAGGACGTCCAGGTCGAGCTCCATCGCGCAGCTGCGCGCGGGCAGGCCCAGGTTCTTCAGCACGCCCGGGTGCAGCTCTCCGGCGTGCCCGATCACCCGCTCGGTGCCGTCGACGACGACCGCCAGCTCGGCGCAGCGGCCCGGGTGCCACGGGCCGTACTGGCCCTTGCGCACGACGAGTTCGGCACCCGCCTCGGCGGCGACGGTGCGGGCGGCCTCGATCGCGTCGGCCCAGTCGGCCGGGCGGCCCGCGCCCCACCAGCCGGCCTGCTCGCGGGCACCGGCGAGGACCGCGGCCACGTGCCGCGGCTGGTCCGGCAGCGCCGCGTCGAGGCCGGCGAGCTCCTCGTCGGTGGGGCGCCGGTCCACCGGCAGCCGGACGGCGGTCCGCTGCTCCTCGCGCGGGAAGAAGACCAGGCCGGTCTCGAACAGGGCCAGGTCGTGCGAGCCGCGTCCGTCGTTGCGCCGCAGCGCGCCGAGCAGGCCGGGCAGCAGCGAGGTCCGCAGCGCGGGCTCCTCGTCGCTGAGCGGGTTGGTCAGCTTCACCACCCGGCGGACCGGGTCGTCGGCGTCCAGGTTGAGCTGGTCGAAGACCTGCTCGCTGACGAACGGGTAGTTCGGCGCCTCGACGTATCCGGCGCCGGCCAGGGCCCGGCCGATCCGGCGGTGCAGTCGCTGCCGGGAGGTCAGCCCGCGGCCGGCGGGCGGCCTGGGCAGCGTGGCGGGCAGGTTCTCGTAGCCCTCGAGCCGGATGACCTCCTCGG
Organism: Streptomyces sp. NPDC050388; assembly: GCF_040655635.1. Lineage (NCBI taxonomy): Bacteria > Bacillati > Actinomycetota > Actinomycetes > Kitasatosporales > Streptomycetaceae > Streptomyces > Streptomyces sp. NPDC050388. The sequence goes on along the minus strand of NZ_JBFAKH010000021.1, from coordinate 69,016 downwards.
CCAGGTCGTTCGGGTCGGTCAGGTCGGGCCGCCAGGACGGCACGGTGACGATCAGCTCGTCCTGGCCGTGGACGTCGCAGCCGACCTGCTGGAGGCGGCGCACGACGGTCTCGCGGCCGTAGGTGACGCCCGCGACCTTGTCCGGGTGGTCGGCCGGGATGGTGATGGTGTGCGGCGCGGTCGGGGCGACGACCTCGGTGACACCGGCCTCGGCGGTGCCGCCGGCGAGCAGCACCAGCAGGTCGACCGTGCGCTGCGCGGCAGCGGCGGCGGCCTGCGGGTCGACTCCCCGTTCGAAGCGCCGGGACGCCTCGGAGGACAGCTTGTGCCGGCGGGCCGTGCGCGCGATCGACACCGCGTCGAAGTGCGCGGCCTCGATCACCACGTCGGCCGTGGCGTTCTCGAGGTCGTGATCTGCGATCTCCGTGTTGGCGCCGCCCATGACGCCGGCGAGCCCGATCGGGCCGCGCTCGTCGGTGATCACCAGGTCCTCGGCGTCGAGGGTGCGCTGCACGCCGTCGAGGGTGGTGAGCTTCTCGCCCGGTTCGGCCCGGCGGACGCCGATGGTGCCCTGGACCAGGGAGCGGTCGTAGGCGTGCAGCGGCTGGCCGAGCTCCAGCATCACGTAGTTGGTGATGTCCACGGCGAGGGAGACCGGGCGCATGCCGGCCTTCTGCAGCCGGCGCTGGAGCCAGATCGGGGAGCGCGCGTCGGGGCTCAGACCGGTCACCGTGCGGGCGGTGAAGCGGTCGCAGCCGGCCGGGTCGGAGACCTTCACCGGGTAGCCGAAGGCGTTCGGTCCGGGCACGTCGAGCAGCGCAGGGTCGCGCAGCGGCAGACCGTAGGCGGTGGCGGTCTCGCGGGCCACGCCGCGCATCGACAGGCAGTAGCCGCGGTCCGGGGTGACGGCGATGTCGAGGACCTCGTCGACCAGCTCCAGCAGCTCGATCGCGTCCTTGCCGACCTCGGTCTCCGGCGGCAGCACGATGATGCCCTTGCTGCCGTCGTCGCCCATGCCCAGCTCGTCGCTGGAGCAGATCATGCCGTGCGAGACCTTGCCGTAGGTCTTGCGGGCGGCGATCGCGAAACCACCGGGCAGCACGGCCCCGGGCAGGACCACGACGACCTTGTCGCCGACCGCGAAGTTGCGGGCGCCGCAGACGATCTCCTGGGGCTCACCGGTGCCGTTGGCCTGGCCGACGTCGACGGTGCAGAAGCGGATCGGCTTCTTGAAGCCCTCCAGCTCCTCGATGGTCAGTACCTGGCCGACGACCAGGGGGCCCTTGAGGTCGGCTCCGAGGTGTTCGACCGTCTCGACCTCGAGGCCGGCCGAAATGAGTTTGGCCTGGACGTCGCGGCCGGTCTCCGTTGCCGGCAGGTCGACGTACTCCCGCAGCCAAGAAAGCGGGACCCGCATCAGATCTCCATCCCGAACGGCCGGGTGAACCGGACGTCACCCTCGACCATGTCTCGCATGTCCTCGACGTTGTGGCGGAACATCAGCATCCGCTCGATGCCGAACCCGAAGGCGAATCCGCTGTACTTCTCGGGGTCGACGCCGCAGGCGGTGAGCACCCGCGGGTTGACCATGCCGCAGCCGCCGAGTTCGATCCAGCCCTCGGAGGAGCAGGTGCGGCAGGGGCGGTCGGGGTTGCCGACGGACTCGCCCTTGCAGACGTAGCAGAGCATGTCCATCTCGGCGCTCGGCTCGGTGAAGGGGAAGAAGTTCGGCCGCAGCCGGGTCGTCATGCCCTCGCCGAACAGCGACTGCACCATGTGGTCCAGGGTGCCCTTGAGGTCCGCCATGGTCAGGCCCTCGTCGACGGCGAGGAGCTCCACCTGGTGGAAGACGGGGGTGTGGGTCGCGTCCAGCTCGTCGGTTCGGTAGACGCGGCCGGGGCAGATGACGTAGACCGGCAGCTCGCGGTCGAGCAGGGTGCGGGCCTGCACGGGCGAGGTGTGGGTGCGCAGCACGACCCCGGACTCGGTGCCGCCCTTCGGGCCCTGCACGAAGAAGGTGTCGTGCTCACCGCGGGCCGGGTGGTCCGGACCGATGTTCAGGGCGTCGAAGTTGAACCACTCGGCCTCGACCTGCGGGCCCTCGGCGACCTCGTAACCCATGGCCACGAAGATGTCCTCGATGCGCTCGGACAGCGTGGTCAGCGGGTGCCGGGCGCCGGCCGGTACGCGGTCGTGGGGCAGTGTGACGTCCACTGCCTCCTCCACCAGTACGCGGGCGTCACGCTCGGCCTCGAGCTCGGTCTGACGGCCGGCGAGGGCCTTGTTCACGGCACCGCGCGCCTGGCCCACGCGCTTGCCCGCGTCGGCCTTGGCGTGCGGGGGCAGGGCGCCGATCTCGCGGTTGGCGAGGGCCAGCGGGGAGGCGGCGCCGGTGTGGGCGACCTTGGCCTCATGGAGCGCGTCGAGGGAGTCCGCGGCGGCGAAGGCGGCGAGCGCCTCGTCCCGCATGCGCTCGATCTCTTCCGGTTTCAACGCCTCGACCTCGACTGGGTCGTACGACTTATTGGGTGCCGACATCTCTTCCCGTACTTCCGTTTGGCTGGCTGATGGTCCCCGTCACCGGCTCGTGGACGAAGCGTCTCCGTCTGCGGGACACAATGGTGGCCAGAGGCCGAGTCTAACGGGGTGAGGGCAGGCGAATGCGCCCGTGGGGCCCTGGGGGCGCTCTAGGTGAGATACGCCGGGGCCGCCACGGGCAACGTGAATCGGAGCTCCGCGCCGCCGCCGCGGGCGCGGCCGACGGTGATGGTGCCGCCGTGGGCCTCGACGATGCCCTTCACGATGTAAAGCCCGAGGCCGGTGCCACCGCGCTTGCTGCCCCGCCAGAAGCGGGTGAAGACGCGGTTCATGGACTCCTCCGGGATGCCGGGGCCCTCGTCGCTCACGGTGACCGACGTGGCCGCGTGTTCGCCGTTCTCCCGGTCTCGGGGGGACGCCGAGGGCGTGATGTCGATGGTGACGGTTCCCTCGCCGTGGCGCACGGCATTTTCCAGCAGGTTGCTGAGCACCTGGTCGACCTTGTCGGGGTCGGCCCACAGGGCGGGCAGGGGGTGCTGGATCCGCAGCAGGAACCGGTCGGCGGGCTGTCCGGCGGCGACGTACGCCTGGATGTGCCGTCCGACGGCCGTGCCGATGTCGACGGGCTGGCGGCGCACCTCGAGGCGCCCGGAGTCGATGCGGGAGATGTCGAGGAGTTCGGCGATGAGCCGGGTGACGCGGTCGGCGTCGGCGTCGACGGTCTCCAGCATCAGCTGTTTCTGCTCGTCGGTGAAGCGCTCCCACTTCGCGAGCAGGGTGGCGGTGAAACCCTTGACGGAGGTGAGCGGGGAGCGCAGTTCGTGGGCGACGATGGCGATCAGTTCGGCGTGGCTGCGTTCGGTGCGGCGCCGGGCCTCGGTGTCGCGCAGGGACACCACGACCCGGCGGACCGGGCCGGTGGGGCGGGCGCGGACGTAGCGTGCCGAGACCAGGACCTCCCGGCCGCCGGGCAGCAGCAGATTGCGCTCGGGCTGGCTCACCCGGATGGCGAGGCCGCCGTAGGGGTCGGTGAGCTGCCACCAGCGTCGGCCTTCCAGGTCCTCCAACGGCAGGGCCGTGTCGAGGTGTTGCCCGAGGGCCTGCTCGGCGGGGACGGCGGTGATCCGGGCGGCCGCCGCGTTGAAGCAGATCACCCTGCCGTGCTCGTCGGCGACGACGAGTCCGTCGGGCAGCTGGTCGGGTTCGATGCCGAGCTCGGCGGGGCCGACGGGCCGGGGCGCGGGCGGGTGCGCCGCTTCCGGTGCTCCCGGTGCGCTGCTCGTGCCGACGGTCATCCCCGTACCCCACCTCTCAGAACTCCCTCGGGGTGCCCCGCGCTCACGGCGGGTGCCCCGGTCCGGGCGAAGCCGGAAGCCTGGGGCACGGCCGAAAGCTCGGGGAAGGGTCCCCGGGCAGGTCACCCTACTAGCTCTCGGTGACGGAGCGGCACCCTCCGGCGGCGCGCTGTGCACGCGCCGACGCGTAGAGACATACGGCAGCGGCGGTGGCGAGGTTCAGACTCTCGGCCTTTCCGTGGATCGGGACGCGGACGACGGCGTCCGTGAGCGCGCGGGTCTCCTCGGGGAGGCCCCACGCCTCGTTGCCGAAGACCCATGCGGTGGGTCCGCCCATGGTGCGCCTGTCGAGTTCGTCGTCGAGGTCGCGGTCGCCCGCGCCGTCCGCCGCGAGCACCCGTACCCCGGTGTCCCTGAGGGCGGCCACGGCCCGCTCGACGGGCACGCCCACGGCGACGGGCAGGTGGAACAGCGACCCGACGGAGGCGCGTACGGCCTTGGGGTTGTACAGGTCGACGGAGGCGTCGGTCAGGACGACGGCCTCGGCGCCGGCCGCGTCGGCGCACCGCAGTACGGTGCCCGCGTTGCCGGGGTCGCGTACGTGCGCGAGGACGGCGACGAGCCGGGGCCGGGCGGCGAGGATCTCCTCGAAGGGGGTGTCCAGGAAGTGGCACACCCCGACGAGGCCCTGCGGGGTGACCGTGGTGGAGATGTCGGCGATGACCTGCTCGGCGGCGAGGTGGACGCGGGCGCCTGCGTCCCGCGCGGCGCCGATGATGTCGGCGTACCGCTCGGCGGCCTCCGGTGTGGCGAACAGCTCGACGAGCGTGGCGGCTCCGGTGGGCCGGTGACCGCCCTCCCGGCCGGCCGTGGCCCGGTGGACGGCGGCCTCTCGTACGGCCTGCGGCCCCTCGGCGAGGAACAGCCGCTCCTTGCCCCGGAAGTTCCGCTTGGCCAGCCGCCGCGCGGCGGACACACGGGGCGAGCGGGAGGAGATCAACTCGGGGGTGGCGGGTGGCATTCGGTTCACTTTCGCTCGCAGCTTCCGCACAGACGACGGACCCGCAGGCAGCGCCTACGGGTCCGTCGGATCACGCCGGATCAGGGCCGGCGGGGCGTCACGCGGCCTTGGGCGCGTTCACGTCGGACGGCAGCGCCTTCTGCGCGACCTCGACGAGCGCGGCGAAGGCGGTGGCGTCGTTCACGGCCAGCTCGGCCAGGATCTTGCGGTCGACCTCGATGTTCGCGGCCTTCAGACCCTGGATGAAGCGGTTGTACGTGATGCCGTTCGCGCGGGCAGCGGCGTTGATGCGCTGGATCCACAGCTGGCGGAAGTCACCCTTGCGCTTCTTGCGGTCGTTGTAGTTGTAGACCAGCGAGTGGGTGACCTGCTCCTTGGCCTTGCGGTACAGGCGCGAACGCTGACCGCGGTAGCCGGAGGCCTGCTCGAGGATCGCCCGGCGCTTCTTGTGGGCGTTGACTGCCCGCTTGACGCGTGCCACTTTTTAACTCCTTGTAGCGGGGCCGCGGTCGTTGCTCACACGGCCCGAAATCGATTGGGTCCCGGTCCTGACGTGCTTACGGCGCCTGGGCGCCGTGACGTCACTTGCCGAGAAGCTTCTTGATCTTCTTGGCGTCGCCCGGGGCCATCTCGGCGTTGCCGGTGAGGCGACGCGTCACACGGGACGACTTGTGCTCGAGCAGGTGGCGCTTGCCGGCGCGCTCACGGAGCACCTTGCCGGAGCCGGTGACCTTGAAGCGCTTGCGGGCACCGCTGTGCGTCTTGTTCTTCGGCATAGCGCCGTTATCTCCTCGTCGGTGGCGCTCCGATGCCCGGTCACGAAAACCGGGCACGGTGGAGCGTCGTACTTGTTTCGGTTATGTCCTGGGGGCGGACCCCCGGGATCACGCCTCGGCGGCGGCCTGGGCCGGAGCTTCGGTCTCCGCGTCGTGGTCACCCTCCGCGGCGTTCTGCGAGCGGCCTGGGTGGGCCTTCGCGTCCGCCTTGCGGGCTTCCTGCGCCTGGCGGGCCTCGGCCATCGCCTCGGTCTTCTTCTTGTGCGGACCGAGAACCATGATCATGTTCCGGCCGTCCTGCTTCGGGTTCGACTCGATGAACCCGAGGTCCTGGACGTCCTCCGCGAGCCGCTGCAGCAGTCGGTAGCCCAGCTCGGGCCGGGACTGCTCGCGACCACGGAACATGATCGTGATCTTGACCTTGTCGCCCTGCTTGAGGAACCGGACGACGTGACCCTTCTTGGTGTCGTAGTCGTGCGGGTCGATCTTCGGCCGGAGCTTCATCTCCTTGATGACCGTGTGCGCCTGGTTCTTGCGCGCCTCACGGGCCTTCATGGCCGACTCGTACTTGAACTTCCCGTAGTCCATGAGCTTGCAGACGGGCGGACGGGCGTTCGCCGCGACCTCGACCAGGTCCAGGTCGTACTCCTGCGCAAGCTCCAGTGCCTTGGCCAGCGGGACGATGCCCACCTGCTCGCCACTGGGACCGACAAGTCGCACCTCGGGAACGCGAATCCGGTCGTTGATGCGGGGCTCGGCGCTGATGGATCCTCCTCGGTAAGCACCACGCGACGGTCTGGCGGACAGCCGCGTAACGTCTGTTTTCGTTAGACCTGACCGCGCCGAAGCAACAAAAATGCCCCGGCCGGTCACAGGCGGGGCTCCTCGAACTACCGGAACACCGCCGCGGTCACCGCGGGGCGCACTTTCGGGCGGATCGCCGCCGAGCGGCACCGCCTGACCGGTGACCTGTCATCCCCAGAGACGATCAGGTGGGAGTTCGAAAGCCTCCACTTGTGGGCCGGGCTCGCATGCCGTGGGCAGACGGGTCCGACCGGTCGTTACACAAGGTTAGCAGCTTCCGCAGGGGTGCGCTAACCGTCCGTCCCGCACTTCTGCCGCCGTGCCTCCTGCTGTCAAGAGGACACGCGCCTGGCCCTATCGTGTGGGGCATGAGTGAGACCTCCCCCTCGGACACCTCGGACACCTCCGCCACCTCCGTGTCCCCCGAGAGCACCGAGAGCACCGACAACCCCGACTTCGACGCCATGACCCGGGACATCGCCGAGGTCCCGGCGGTCGAGGTGATCGTGACCGTCGCCGTCAACCTGATGAGCGCCGCCGCGGTGAAGCTCGGCCTGACCGAGGAGGGCGACCAGCACAAGGACCTGGACGAGGCCCGCAAACTGGTGCACGCGCTGGCCGGCCTGCTGGACGCGTCCGCGACCGAGATCAGCTCCTTCCACGCGGCGCCGCTGCGCGACGGCCTGAAGTCGCTCCAGCTGGCGTTCCGCGAGGCTTCGCTCGTCCGGGACGAGCCGGGGCAGGGCCCGGGTGAGAAGTACACGGGTCCGCTCTACGCCTGAGGGGTCCGGCTCCGTCAGGGGCGTACGTAGAAGGGCTCGCCCGGTGGCGTCGCCTCGGCGGGCAGTACTGCCAGGTCGAGGCCGCGCACCAGGCGGGCCCTCAGTGTCTCGTCGGCGGCGAGGCGCTGTGCCACGGACCTGGCCGCCTCGGCCACGGGTGCGGCGGGGTCGAGGACCAGGGCCAGGGTGCCGTCGGCCTGCCCCGGCCCGAGGTGGGCGCGCAGCACGGCGGGCTCCGCGGCGACGACCGCGCGTAGGGCCTCGGTGACCGCGGGGTCGGCCAGCGGATCGGTCGTCGTGCGCCCCTCGGCGAGCGCGAGCAGCAGCGGTCCGGTCAGCTCGAAGGGCACGGGCCCTGCCAGGTCGAGCACGACCGTGTCGGCCTTCTCGTGCGCGGCGGCCTGCAGGGCCTGGTGCAGCGGTACGGCGACGGGGCGGGCCTCGGGGTCCCAGCGGGCGAGCGAGTCGGTGGAGGTGAACGCGGGCAGCGCGGTGCGGTGGCCCGCCTTCAGGGTGGGGACGGCCATGTCGCTGGTCTTCTCGCGGCGCAGTCCCCGCTCGTCCTCCTCGACCTCGCCGAGCACGGCCACCACGGGGACCAGCAGCCGGGTTTCCTTGAGCGCTTCGAGCACCGGGGTGACGGCGTTGCCGTCCTCGGCCCACGCGGCGAGTGCCGCGCTCAGCCGGGGGTCGGCGGAGCCGTCGTCGTCGCGGTAGACCGGGTCGGGGATGTTCTTGTTCGCCACGGTCCTCGAGCCTAGCGGCCGTCGGTGGCAGGCTCGGACGGGGGCGGCCGAGAAGCGGAAGGGACAGGGGGCGCGGGAGGTGCGGGAGGTGCCGGTGAGGTCCGACGGGCTGGGGACGCGGCTGACAGCCGCCATGACGGCGGTGCCGGTGGCGGACGGCGCCGAGGTGTCGGTGGGGGTCCTGGATCCGGTTGCCGCGGTCGGCGCCTGCCACGGTGACCGGACGTTCGTCACCGCGAGCATCGTGAAGGTCGACATTCTGGCGGCGCTGCTGCTCGGGGCGCAGGACGCGGGGCGGGAGCTCACCGGGGAGGAGCGTGCGTACGCCGCCGCGATGATCGAGCGCAGCGACAACGACTCCGCGTCGGCGCTGTGGCGCTCGATCGGACGGGCGGCCGGGCTCGACTCGGCGAACGCCCGCTTCGGGCTCACCCGGACCGAGGGCGGCGACGGCCCCCGGTGGGGGCTGACCCGGACCACCGTCACCGATCAACTCCTGCTGCTGCGGCAGGTGTTCGGGGCCGGGGCGGACTCGGAGCTGACCGGTGCCTCGCGGGCGTACGTGCGAGGGCTGATGGAGGGGGTGGCCGCGGACCAGGCGTGGGGGGTGCCGGTCGCGGCGGACGGCACCCTGGCGGGCAGGGGTCCGGGGGACGGCTCGGCGTGGGCGGTGAAGAACGGCTGGGTGTCGCGCGACGCGACCGGACTGTGGGTCGTGAACAGCGTCGGGCGCGTCACGGTCGACGCCCGGGGCCTGCTGGTGGCCGTGCTGTCCGACGGCAACGCGACGATGGCTCGGGGCGTCGCGCTGGTGGAGGCGGCGGCACGGGCGGCGGTGTCGGTGTTCACGGGGGACGACGGGCACCGCGCCGGCTGACGCCCGGTGACACCGCTCGGTCCTCGTGGCACCGGACGTACGTGTGGGGCCCCGGACGTCCTCGCGCGTCTAGACGTCCTCGCGGCTCGTGCGGCGGCCGCGCCACAGGACGACCGTGGCGACCAGCAGGACGCCGCCCGTGCCGCCCGCCAGGGGTGCGGCCCAGTCGGCGGTGTCTCCGTCGGAGTCGGCGGTCTCCGGTCCGGGGCCGAAGTACGCGTCGCCGTGGGCCGCCGGCTTCAGGCCCTCGGGCTTCAGCCGGGCCGCGGCCTCGATGGCGGCGGCCGGGTCGACGAAGCCGAAGCCGCGGGAGTCGTCGCGGCCCTCGGCGGGGGCGTTGCGGGCGGTGTCCTCCAGGAGGCTCTTGAGCTGGGCCGGGGTCAGGTCCGGGTGGGCCGCCCTGACCAGGGCGACGGCGCCGGACACGAACGCCGCGGCGGCGCTGGTGCCCCAGCCCTCGTAGTACTTGCGGTCGGGGTCGGCGATGATCACGTCGACGCCCGGGGCGCTGACCGTGGCGTACCAGCGCCGGGTGGAGAACGGGGCGCGGGTGCCGTAGCGGTCGACGGCGGTGGCGGCGATGACGCCCGGGTAGGCGGCCGGGTACGAGACGCGGTCGCCCTTTTCGCCGCCGTTTCCGGCGGAGGCGACGACGGCCACGCCTTTGCGGAGGGCGTACTGGATGGCCTCGTCCTCGCCTGACTCGGGGTGGGCGGAGGCCGAGTCGTCACCGAGGGAGAGGTTGATGACGTCGGCACCGTGGTCGGCGGCCCAGCGGATGCCCTCGGCGAGGGCGTTGCCGCGGGTGCGGCGGGCCTTGGCACGGGCCGGGTCGCGGTCCTCCAGGATCACCCGGACGGGGAGGATCCTGGCCTCGGGCGCGACGCCCATGACGCCCTCGGCGTTCCCGGGGCCGTGTCCGTGACCGGCGATGATCCCGGCCATGTTGGTGCCGTGCCGGGCCCAGGCACGGTCGCCGGGCTCGGCTCCGAAGCCGACCAGGTCCTTGCCCTCGAGGACGTTGCCGGTGAGGTCGGGGTGGTCGGCGTCGACCCCGGTGTCCAGGACGGCGACGACGACGCCGTCGCCCCGGGTGGTGCGCCAGGCCTCCTGGGTGTGCAGGGCGTCCAGACCCCACTGCCGGGCGCGGATGCCGTCGGCGTGCGCGGCGGTGACGGGGAGCAGGGCGAGGGTGGCGGCGAGGAGGGTGCTCAGGGTCGCGGCCCTGGCGGTCGCGGTCCTCATGACGGCTGCTCCGTGGTCGTGCCGACGTTCTTGCGCAGGCCGCGTTCGACGCGGTCGGCGAGGCCCTGTGCCTCGTGGCCGAGGCCCGCCTGGGCGGGGGCGCTGGTGGCACCGGACTCCATGGCGTCCTCGGCGGGCTGCGGGGTCTCGACGGCACGGCCGTCGGCCCAGCCGGAGACGGCGTAGACGACGACGGGGGCGTCGGTGAGGACGGAGATCGCCCAGGAGGCACGCTGCCCGGCACCGAAGTCGGCGGCGGCGGTGCCCTTCGCGGGGTACGGGAGGGGCACCAGGTCGGTGCGGCGGTCCAGGCGTTCCTTGTCGACACGGTCGGCGAGGGAGGCCATGCCGGCGGCGTCGGCCTCGGTGAACAGCAGGCCGACGGTGGTGACGTGGCTCTGGGTGGCGTCGGTGTAGGTGGCGCGCAGCAGACGTTCGCAGCCGAGGGGGGCGAACAGCTTGCGCAGCAGGGGATCGAAGGCGTCCTCGCAGCCGCTGTCCGGGGCCACTGCTATCCGGGTCCAGAGCCGGTCGGCGTCGCCGGGACCGGCGCCCTTGCCCTCCACGGTGGGCGGGAACAGCTGGTCGACCGGGACGCTGTGCCACAGGCTTCCGGCGGCGGTGAAGCCGCTGCGGGAAGCCGTCTCACCGGAGTTCCCGGCGAGCCAGCTCCCGGTGACGGCGCCGCCTATCAGTCCCACCCCGAGGACGAGGCAGACCGCGGCGGCCACGATCTGGGACCGGTCCCGCTGTCCGAGGAGCCGTGGCCGGGTGTTCTCGTCGTACCCCTTGGTCCCCGTCGGCCCGAACGACACGACGGACCGGCCGGAGCCGGAGGCACCGCCGGGTGTCATGGGACCGCTCCAGGAGAGCGCGGGGTCGGGGGAGCCCGGCCGCGGGGCCGGGGCCCAGGTGTCGTCCGGTGCCGGGCGGGGCGGCGGCATGGCCGACCGGGACGGGGCGGCCGTGCGGGGGGTCGGTTCGGCGGGTGCGGGTGCGGCTACCGGGCGCAGGCGGGTGGTCGTCTCCGACGGGGTTTCGGCGGGGGTGTCCTGCTGCCGGACGGTGGGGCGGGGGGCGGGCTGCCGCGGTACGGCTGTCGAGCCGTTCGGGGCGGTGCCCGCAGACGGCGCCCCCCGGCCGACGGTCGGTGGCGTGTCCGGGAAGCGGGCGGAGGCCCGCGGCGGGGGCGGCGTGCCGTCCGGGCCGGCCGTGTCGGCCGTGTCGGCCGTCGGTCCGCCGGTGCCGAAGCGCGGGAACCGGGGCCGGGACGACGCGGAGCCGGAAGGCGAGGGGCCGGAAGACGAGGAAGCGGCGGGCGGCGGTGCCGTCGGCCGACGCATGTCGAACGCGCCCGTTCCGCCCGAGGTCCTGCCCTTGGGCGGAACCGGCGCGGTGTCGTTCGCCGGTCCCCCGGCGGGTGTCCCCGGGGGCGTCTCCTCGGCGCCGGTTCCCGGCTGCCGCCGGTCCGGCTCCCGGGCGTCGCCGTCCGGTCTGCCCGACGGGCGCGGCGGCGTGGACGGTGGCGGAGGGGTCGCGGGGCGCGGAGGGTGGGAGGCGCGCTGCGCTTCCGTGCTCATGCACCCCCCGTTTCGTCGTGCCCGGACCGTTTCCTCGCGGCGGGCCGGTGTCTGCCGCCGGGCCCGGTGCGAAGCCGTCCCGGGCAGAGATACCCGCACGGGTGGAACGTCATCCCGGCACGAGCCTTCGTCCGGCATGGTTCTGCCGGGCGTGCGCGTCACTCTACGGCGTGATCCCGATCGAACGGGAACCAGTCGGCAGGGCCGCGGCATCTGCCCGGAACATCCCCCTACCCTGCGGTAATCCCGTCTGGCAGGCTTCGTTCATGACTGTGCGCGCCTCCGACCGGGCCCGTTACGACCAGGCCACCGCCCATCTCGACGCCCCGCTCGCGATCGTGGACCTGGACGCCTTCGACGCCAACGCGGACGATCTGCTCCGCCGGGCCGGCGGGAAACCGATCCGGGTGGCCGGCAAGTCCGTTCGCTGCCGTGCCCTGCTCGAACGGGTCCTCGCCCGGGAGGGTTTCGCGGGGGTCATGTCGTTCACTCTCGCCGAGTCCCTGTGGCTGGCCCGCTCCGGTTTCGACGACATCCTGCTCGCGTATCCCTCCGCCGACCGCGCGGGCTACGCCGAGTTGGCCTCCGATCCCGAAGTCGCCGCCGCCGTCACCGTCATGGTCGACGACCCTGCGCAGCTGGACCTGATCGACGCCGCGCGCGCGGGCGGCGGTGAAGTGGTGCGGGTCTGCCTGGAGTTGGACACCTCGCTGAAGCTGCTCGGCGGCCGGGTGCGGGTCGGGGCGCTGCGTTCCCCACTGCACTCCCCCGCACAGGTCTCCGAGATGGCACGCGCGGTGGTCCGGCGCCCCGGGTTCGAACTGGTGGGGATCATGGCGTACGAGGGCCATGTCGCGGGCGTCGGCGACGCGGTGGCCGGGCAACCGCTGCGCTCCCGGGCCGTGCGGCTGATGCAGGCCGCCGCACGGCGGGAACTGGCCGGGCGGCGTGCGGCGGTGGTGCGGGCGGTACGGGAGGTCGCACCCGATCTGGAGTTCGTCAACGGCGGCGGTACGGGCAGTGTGCAGTTCACCGCCGAGGAGGACGCGGTCACCGAGGTCGCGGCGGGTTCGGGGCTGTACGTGCCGCGGCTGTTCGACAACTACACGTCGTTCACCGGGCGTCCGGCGGCGCTCTTCGCCCTGCCCGTCGTACGGCGGCCGGGCGTGGGCGTGGTGACGGTGCTCGGCGGCGGGTACCCGGCCTCCGGCGCGGCCGGCGCCGACCGGCTGCCGGTTCCGTATCTGCCCGAGGGCCTGCGCTACGACCCGCGGGAGGGGCCCGGCGAGGTCCAGACGCCGCTGCTGGGCCCGCCCGCCGACGATCTGCTGATCGGCGACAAGGTGTGGTTCCGGCACGCCAAGGCGGGCGAGCTGTGCGAGCGGTTCGACGCGCTGCGGCTGATCGAGGGCGGCGAGGTGACGGCGACCGTGCCGACGTACCGCGGCGAGGGCATGACGTTCCTCTGACACCGGAGCCCCGGCCCGGCGCGGGTCACGGGCGGGGGCCGACGCTGCTGCCCACGCCGCCACCCGGGTCCGCGTCGCCGACCGCGCGGATGCCCTTGGTGATGCGGTCCATGTCGGACAGGGGCGGGGCGTCCTCACCGCTCTCGAAGACGTAGCGGACGACGATCGGCGACTCGGTGCCGACGCTGGACGGGAAGACCAGCGACTGCACGTGGCCGCCGGGCCCCTTGCCGGTCGTGACGCGCCAGCGGACGAGGTACCCGGCGCGGCCCGCCACCGCGACCGGGCCGGACCTGACGACCTCGTGGGACTCGATGCCGCCGTAGGGGCTCTGGTCGAGGGCGTCCTCCTCGAAGGCGTCCTCGGCCGCGTCGGAGATGTCCTCCTTGGCGAGCAGTTCGGGGGACGTCTCGTCGGTCGCGGTCACCGTGCGGGAGATGACCATGCCGGAGCGGCAGACGCTGCCCTCGCCGGGGCAGTCGTGGATGCCGGGGGTGGTCATGACCACGTCGTGCCGGCTGACGTGCTGCGGCCGGACCCAGCCGTCGAGGAGCGGGAAGGTGACGCCGTTGAGCTGGTCCTCGACGACGGCGGGGTCGCCGGCAGGCCCGGGCGCGGACTCCGGTGCGGACGGTGCGGGGGTCTCACCGTCCGGTGCGTGGGCGGACTCCGTTCCCGTGGGGCCGGTCCTGGTCTCCGGGTCGCCGTCGTCGCCCAGCAGCACCGTGCCGGTGACGACCGCGGTGACGAGCACGGCCGCCGCCGCGGTGAGGGCGATGGCCCGGGCACGGCCGGTGCCGCCGGGAGACGGGCGCACCGGCCCGCCGGGGACTTCGGGGGCGCGCCGGTGCTCGGTCCAGGCCGCACCGTCCCACCAGCGTTCCAGGTGCGGGGCGTGCGGGTCGGGATACCAGCCCGGTGCGGGCGTCATGCTCATCCGGGCACTGTAGGGGGAAAGCCGTCGCAGTCCCCAGTGCGATGGGACGTACGCCCCCGGGATCTCGCCGTTCACGAGGAGGCCGGTGGCATCGACGAAGGAGTACGGGCATGGTGGCCAGGCCGCTGATCGGCATCAGTACGTACGTGGAACCCGGGGTCCGTTGAGGTGTGTGGCGACTGGACGCCGCACTGCTGCCCCTCGGGTATCCGCGGCTGGTACAGCGGGCGGGGGGACTGGCCGCGATGCTCCCGCCCGACGCGCCCGAGCACGCCGCGGCGGCCGTGGCCGGGCTCGACGGGCTGGTCGTCGCGGGGGTCCGGACGTGGAACCGGTCCACTACGGCGCCGAGCCCGGCCCGCGCACCGGACCGCCCGCCCGCCCGCGCCCGGGACGCCTGGGAGCTCGCCCTGATCCGGGCGGCCCTCGACGGCCGTGTCCCGCTGCTCGGGATCTGCCGGGGCATGCAGCTGCTGAACGTCGCCCTGGGCGGCACCCTCGTCCAGCACCTCGACGGCCACGCGGAGGTGCCGGGGGTCTTCGGCCACCACCCGGTCAAGCCGGTGCCGGGCACCTTGTACGCCGGTGCCGTCCCGGAGGAGACCTCCGTACCGACCTTCCACCATCAGGCGGTGGACCGCCTCGGTGAGGGCCTGGTCCCGTCCGCGCACGCGGCGGACGGGACCAGTCGTATGCCGAGGCGATCGAACCCCCCGTCCGCCGACTGGGTGCTGGGCGTGCAGTGGCACCCGGAGAGGGACGAGGACCCACGCGTCGTACGCCACCTGATCCGAGCGGCCACAGCACTCTGACCCACCCGCCGCCTCCCTCGGCCCTCCCCGGTGCGCGGCGGGCAGGTGCTCAGCCGCGGGTCAGGGCCAGCAGGTCGCGGGCGGGCCCCGTGGGGCGGTGGCCGGTCGGCCAGACCGCGCGGAGGTCGCGGGCCAGGGCTATGCCGTGCACGGGAACGCGGATCAGACGGCGCATCGCCAGCTCCTCGCCGACGGCCAGCTCGCTGAGGACGGCCGGGCCGGCACCGCTCACCGCCGCGGCCTTCACGGCGGTCGTGGACGACAGCTCGATCAGCGGGCGGGCCAGCCCGCCCAGGGCGGTGTCCAGGACCTGCCGGGTGCCGGAGCCCTTCTCGCGCAGGATCAGCGGGGTGGTCGCCAGTTCCTCGGTGGCGAGCGGGCGACGGCGGCGGGCCCAGGCATGCGTCGGCGCCGTCACCACGATCAGCCGGTCGTGGGCGATCACCGCGGAGTCCAGGCCCGGCGGCACCGTCACCCCCTCCACGAAACCCACGTCCGCCTCGTCCGACAGCAGCCGCTCCGCGACCGACGCGGAGTTCCCGGCCAGCAGCGACACCGCCGTGTCCGGCCGCTGCGAACGCAGCACGAGCAGCCAGCCCGGAAGCAGGTACTCGGCGATCGTCATGCTCGCCGCCACCCGCAGCCGTGAGTCCCGGCGGTCCCGCAGTGCCTGCGCCCCCGCGTCGAAGGCCTCCGCCGCCTCCACGATCCGCCTGGCCCAGTCGGTGACCAGCGCGCCCGCGTCGGTCAGCCGCGACCCCCGCGGTGAACGGTCCACCAGTGCCACGCCGAGCTGCCGCTCCATGGACCGGACCCGGCTGCTGGCCGCGGGCTGGGTGATGCCCAGTTCGCGTGCCGCGCCGCCCAGGCTCCCGAGCCGTGCCACCGCCAGCAGCAGCTCCAGCGCCCCGAGGTCCGGCACCCGGTGGGTCAGGGTTCTGGCGCTCACGGACCTGGATCCCGCACGGTCGTCGCCCGTCTCGCTCATAAGGTCAGCTTATGCCCTGACGACGGTGCGTCAGCGGCGCGCTGCTCGCAGCTCCTGGGGCAGCACTGTCGCGGCTTCCGCCAACGACGGCCCGTACCAGGTGAGATGTCGACCGCCGACCAGCGCGCACGGCACTCCCGGGAAGGCGTCCGGGCCGTCGTCGGCGGTGAAGAGGTAGGGCTCGTCGGGCAGTACGACGAGGTCGGGGGCCGCCGCGCGCAAAGCCTCCAGAGGGACGCGGGGATAGCGTTCCCGGTGATCCGCGTAAAGGTGGTCGACACCGAGGCGGGACAGCAGATCGCCGGCGAAGGTGTCCCGGCCCAGCACCATCCAGGGCCGCCGCCAGACGGGCACGACCGCGGTCCGGCGCCTCTTCGGGGGCGCCACCGCGTCCCAGGCGGCTTCGGCCTCGTCCAGCCACCGGGGGCGCGCGTCCACACCGCACGCCGTGAGCACCCTGGCCAGCTCGTCGAAGGCCTGGGGCAGCGTCCGCACCTCCGTCACCAGCACCTCGAGGCCGGCCGCGCGCAGGTCGGCGAGGTCGGACGGGCGGTTCTCCTCCTCGTTGGCGATCACCAGGTCGGGGGCGAGGGCGGCGATCCGCTCCGCCTTCGGGTTCTTCGTACCGCCGATCCGTACGACGTCGAGATCGGCCGGATGGGTGCACCAGTCGGTGGCACCGACCAGGGCGCCGGGGGCGGAGAGCGCCACAGCTTCGGTCAGGGACGGGACGAGGGAGACGATCCGCGCGGAACTCATCGGCGCGGCTTGTCCCGGACCGCCTCGATGTGCTCCGCGACGGCGACGACGATCAGCCGGGTCTCCGCGACCGTGGCCCGCCACCGGTGCCGGACGCCTCCGGTGAGGTACAGGGTGTCGCCGCGACCGAGGCGGTAGGCGCGGCCCTCCGCCTCGATCTCCACGGCGCCGTCCGCCACGTACATCAACTGGTCGTTGCGGAACTGGAATTCGCGCCCGGCATCGTGGTCGCCGGTGAACTCGGAGGCGTGCATCTGGTGGTGACCGCGCACCAGGGACCGGACGCGCGGTTCGAGCAGCGGCTCGGTGTCCTCCGCGCGGACGACGTCGACGCTGCACGCCGGGTCGGCGGCGGCGAGCAGTTCCACCGCGGTGGTGCGCAGCGCGTCGGCGACCTTCTCCAGGGAGCTCTGGCTGGGACGCGCGCGCTCGTTCTCGATCTGGCTCAGGAACGGGACCGACAGGCCGCTGCGCTCGGCCACGACGGCAAGGGTGAGGTCCAGCGCCCGGCGTCGCCGCCGCACGGCCGCGCCCACCCGCAGAGGCTGCTCTTTGTGGTCGCCCATCGCTCCGGCTCCCTCCTTCGCCCGTCGTCCCGTACCCGGTGCGTGCGCCGCTGTCCGGCGCACTTCTTCTTTTGAGCTGTCTGCACCCTACGCATGTTCGGCAAACCGTTTCAGGCGCCTGTCACGTCGGCGCCCTGAGCGATCGCGTACGACCTCACGGTTCACGCCGGTCGGCGCCCGGCCTGTTCGGTTCGATGTGCGCAGGGTGCCAGGTGCTTCCGCCATTGTCGCCCGAAGTGGGGCGGGAGGTCACGGGGAGGTGCCCTGAGGCCGGAAGGGCCTCGCGGTGTGTGATGGTCCGGATGCTCACCGTGCTCCGGACGTGCCCGAGGGGCGGGCCCGGCCCCGCTGTCAGGTGCGGGGCCGGGCCCGCCCCTCGGGGCGGCCGGTGGCGGCCGGCGCGGTGGTCACCGCGGCGGCGTCACCCTCACTGCGGGGTCATGCGCTCCGGCACGTCCGGGTGTTCCTCCAGCCAGGCGGCGACGGCTTCCTCCTCCTGGCCCTGGCCGCGGTCCTTGATCTCCTTCTCGAGCGTGCCGAGTTCGTCCTCGCTCATCGTGAATCCCTTGATCCACTTCGTGAGTTCGGGGTACTGCTCGGGGAACTTCTTGCTCGCGATGGTGTGGATGGTGTTGTTCTCGCCCCAGGCGCCCTCGGGGTCCTTCAGCTTGGTCAGCTCGTACTCGCTGTACGTCCAGTGCGGCGACCAGAGGGTGACCGCGATGGGCTCCTTCTTGCTGTAGGCCCGCTTGAGCTCGGCCAGCATCGCCGGCGAGGAGCCGTCGACGACCTTGTACTCCTTGTCCAGGCCGTAGGCCGGCAGGACCTTGTTCTTGAGGAGGTCCATCTGGCCGGTGCCCGGCTCGATGCCGACGATCCGCCCGTTGAACAGGTCGGCCTTGCCCTTGAGGTCCTCGAGCGACTTGACGTCCTTGACGTACGAGGGGACGGAGACCTCCAGTGAGACCGGTTCGTACCAGGTGCCGAGGTCGGTGAGCTTGTCCTTGTTCGGCTCGTAGAAGTTCTTCTGGGAGTGCGGCAACCAGGCGTCGAAGTTGAGGTCGAGATCACCGGTGGAGAGGCCCGTGTAGACCGGCCCGACGTCCATCTGCTTCAGGTTCAGCGTGTAGCCGCGCCGCTCCAGGACGTTCTTCCACAGGTAGGTGATCGCGACGTCCTCCTCCCAGGGGAACCAGGCCACGTCCAGCGGACGCTTCGCCTCGGCGGGAGTGTCACCGGAACCGGACGACTGCACGGGCGCGAGCTTGTCGACGATGCCCGGGTTGTCCTTCAGCCAGGCGCGGACGGCGTCCTGCTGCTTGCCCTTGCCGGCCTTGTTGATCTCGGCCTCCAGGCTGGTGAGTTCCTCCTCGGTCATCGCGAAGTCCTTCAGCCACTTGCCGACGGTGGGGTGGTCGGCGGTGAAGTCCTTGCGGGCCAGGGAGTGCACGCCGTCGCCCTCGCCCCAGGTGCCCTTGGGGTCCTTCAGCTTCTTCAGGTCGAAGTCGCTGTACGCCCAGTGCGGGGACCAGAGCGTGACGACGATCGGTTCCTTCTTGCTGTAGGCCCGCTTGAGCTCGGCCAGCATCGCCGGCGTGGAGCTGTCGACGACCTTGTACTCCTTGTCCAGGCCGTACTCCTTGACGACCTTGTCCTTCAGCAGGCCCATCATTCCGGCGCTGGACTCGATGCCGGTGATCTTCCCGTTGAAGGTGCCGGCCTTGCCCTTGAGGTCCTCGAGGGAGTCGAAGTCCTCCATGTAGGCGGGCACGGCGAGTTCGAGCGACGTCTCCTCGTACCAGGTGCCGAGGTCCTCGAGCCGGTCGCCGTACTTCTTCCAGTACTCGGCGTGGGTGGTGGGCAGCCACGAGTCCGTCTGGAAGTCGATGTTGCCCTGCGCGAGCGCGGTGTAGAGCGGGCCGGCGTCGAACTGCGTGGCCTCGACCTCGAAGCCCCGCTGCTCGAGGACCTCCTTCCACAGGAAGGTGGAGGCGATGCCCTCGTCCCAGGGGATGTAACCGATGGAGATCTTCTCGCCCTTGCCGACGTTCTTGCCGTCGGCCGTGGTGTCCGTGCCACCGGTGGTGCCGCCGAAGATGCTCATGCCGCCGGCCACCAGGGCGAGGACGACGACGCCGATCACGGCGACCTGCGGGCGCGGCCGGTAGGACCAGATCTTGAGTCCTCCCTGTGCGACACGGGCCTTGGCGGCGGCGCGGCGGCCGAGCGGGGACACCTGGGTGCCCAGGGCACTGGTCATGCGGTCGAGGTAGATCGCCAGGATGACGATGGCGAGGCCGGCCTCGGCGCCCAGACCGATGTTGAGCTGGCCGATGGCCTCGATGACCGCGCCGCCCAGGCCGCCGGTGCCGACCATGCCGGCGATCGCGGCCATGGACAGCCCGAGCATGATCACCTGGTTGACGCCCGCCATCACGGTGGGCAGCGCCAGCGGCAGCTGGACGCGCAGCAGGGTGTTGCGGGGCGTGGTGCCGAACGCCTCGGCCGCCTCCACGAGGTCCTTGTCGACCTGACGGATGCCCAGCTCGGTCATGCGCACGCCGGGGGCGAGCGCGAAGATCAGGGTGGCGACGACGCCGGGGGCGGGGCCGGTCCCGAAGAACAGAATCGCCGGGATCAGGTAGATCATCGCGGGCAGCGTCTGCATGAAGTCCAGGACCGGCCGCACGACGGCGCTGACCCGGTCCGAGCGTGCCGCCCAGATACCCACGGGCACCGCGATGACCAGCGCGATGACGGTGGCGACGATGACCAGCGCCAGCGTGACCATCGAGTCCGCCCACAGTTCCATGGAATCGAGGAAGGCGAATCCCAGGAAGGTGAGGACACCGGCGAAGGTGCCGCGCAGCCAGAAGGCGATCACCGCGAAGATACCGGCGAGCAGCAGCGGTTCCGGTGCCTGCAGGACGGCGTTGACACCGTCGTAGGCGCCGGTGAAGACGGCCTTGAAGAAGTCGAACAGCCAGGTCACGTTGTCGAGCAGCCAGTCGACGCCGCTGTTGACCCATTCGCCGAGCGGGATCCTAGGCACGGGCCATCACCTTCTCGCCCTTGCCCCGCTGGGAGTCGCAGGTGCCGGGAGCGGCCTCCTCGTCACCGAGGAAGCCCACGAGCCGCTGCCGGGGCACGACCCCGACGACCGCGCCCTCGCCGTCGAGGACTGCCACGGGGTGCGCCGCGCGGGCGCTGATCGCGCACAGCTCGGTGAACGGCGTCCGAGGGGTCGCGGTCTCGCAGTCGCAGTCGGCCTCGTCGCCGCGCACCTCTTGGTCCATCACGGCGCCGGCGGTCAGCACCCGGGAGCGGTCGACGTCCTGGGTGAAGGAGGCGACGTAGTCGTTGGCGGGGCGGATCAGGATGTCCTGCGCGGTGCCGATCTGCACGATGCGGCCGTCACGCATCACCGCGATGCGGTCGCCCAGGCGCATGGCCTCGTTGAGGTCGTGGGTGATGAAGACGATCGTCTTCTTCAGCTTCTTCTGCAGCTCCACCAGCTGGTCCTGCATGTCGCGGCGGATCAGCGGGTCGAGCGCGCTGAAGGACTCGTCCATCAGCAGCAGGTCGGCGTCGGTGGCGAGCGCGCGGGCCAGACCCACCCGCTGCTGCATACCGCCGGACAGCTCGTCGGGCCAGGACTTCTCCCAGCCGGCCAGGCCACACAGAGCGAGCGCCTCGTCGGCGCGGCGTTCGCGCTCGGCGCGGGGCACGCCCTGCACTTCCAGTCCGTAGGCGGCGTTCTCGCGAACGCTGCGGTGCGGGAAGAGAGCGAAGTGCTGGAAGACCATGCTTATCTTCTTGGAACGGACGTCACGCAGTTCCCGGTCGGACAGCGCGGTGAGGTCCTCACCGCCGAAACGCACCTGCCCGGCGGTCGGCTCCGACAGACCGTTGAGCATGCGCAGCAGAGTGGACTTGCCGGATCCGGACAAGCCCATGACCACGAAGATCTCGCCCGGCTCCACCGTGAACGAGGCGTCGATCACGGCGGCCGTGGTCCCCTGGTCGCGCAACTCCTCACGGTCGGTCTCGTCGTTGCGCAGTCTCTCGACCGCCTGTCCCGGTCGTCTGCCGAACACCTTGTACAGATGCTCCGCTTCTAGCCTGGTTGACACGCGTACCTCTTGAGTCGACGGCAATGGAAGGAGCGACGCCCGGCAGTAGGCTCACGCGGTCTTGAACTGTCGAAGACAGTTGAACCTGCAACCGGCATCGCTCCGTGCCCGCGCCTCCCCTGTTTCAGCCAACGCAAACGTGTGTCCTGCTTCACAGAAGAAGCGCGTGACGCAACTCGTCGCGCATCCCGCACTCACCGTCACGCGGCTGCGGGGCGCTGTCGGTGGCGTACGGCATGATGCGGGACGTGACCGGACGACTCATGCTCCTCGACACCGCCTCCCTCTACTTCCGCGCCTACTTCGGCGTCCCGGACTCGGTCAGGGCCCCGGACGGCACGCCGGTGAACGCCGTGCGCGGGCTGCTCGACTTCATCGACCGCCTGGTCAAGGACCACCGGCCGGTCGATCTGGTGGCGTGCATGGACGCGGACTGGCGCCCGAAGTGGCGGGTGGACCTGATCCCCTCCTACAAGGCGCACCGCGTCGCCGAGGAGCGCCCGTCGGGCCCCGACGAGGAGGAGGTGCCCGACACCCTGTCCCCGCAGGTGCCGGTCATCGAGGCCGTCCTGGACGCCATCGGCATCGCGCGCGTGGGGGTCTCCGAGTACGAGGCGGACGACGTCATCGGCACGTTCACCGCACGGGCGCGCGGTCCGGTCGACATCGTCACCGGCGACCGCGACCTGTACCAGCTGGTGGACGACGCGCGTGGGGTGCGGGTGCTGTATCCGCTGAAGGGCGTCGGCACGCTCCAGGCCACCGACGAGGCCGTACTGCGCGAGAAGTACGGGGTCGGCGGCGCGGGGTACGCGGATCTGGCGCTGCTGCGCGGCGACCCGAGCGACGGCCTGCCCGGCGTGCCGGGCGTCGGTGAGAAGACGGCGGCCAAGCTGCTGGCCGAGTTCGGCGACCTGGCCGGGATCCTGGCGGCGGTGGACGATCCGCGGGCCCGGCTCACGCCGACCCAGCGCAAGCGCCTCACCGAGGCGCTGCCCTACCTGGCGGTCGCGCCCAAGGTCGTCCGGGTCGCGGACGACGTACCGCTCCCGGACGTCGACACGGCGCTGCCGCGGACGCCTCGCGACCCGGACGCCGTACGGGCACTGGCGGCCCGCTGGGGCCTGGGCGGGTCTCTGGAACGGCTGCTGGCGACCCTCGCGCGGTAGGGACCGAGCCGGGGCGGCAGCACGCGGGCAGGAGGTATTCCCTGGACAAAGCTGTTAGGTTAGGTAAACCTAACCGAACAACAGGGAGCCTCCATGGCAGAGCGACCGGGACGCCAGCCGCGCAAGCCGCACTCCGGGCAGGTGGTCCGCACCGAGCAGCTGACCCCGCACATGCGGCGCGTGGTGCTGGGCGGTGACGGCCTGGCCGACTTCTCGGCGGACACGGCCACCGACCACTACGTGAAACTGCTGTTCCCGGCCGAGGGCGTCACCTACCCGGAGCCGTTCGACATGAAGCGGATCCGCGAGGAGTTCCCGCGCGACCAGTGGCCGGTGACCCGGACCTACACCGTGCGCCACTGGGACGCCGAGCAGCGTGAGCTGACCCTGGACTTCGTGATCCACGGGGACGAGGGGCTGGCCGGCCCGTGGGCCCTGCGGGTCCTGCCGGGCGAGACCGTGTTCCTCATCGGGCCCGGCGGCGCCTACGCTCCCGACCCGGCCGCCGACTGGCATCTGCTGGCGGGCGACGAGAGCGCGCTGCCCGCGATCGCCCGGTCGCTCGAGGCGATGCCGAGCGGGGCCAGAGTGCATGCCTTCGTGGAGATCGACGGTCCCCAGGAGGAGCAGAAGATCGACTCCGAGGCAGCGGTCACCTGGCTGCACCGCGGGGACCGTCCGGTCGGCGAGGCACTGGTGGAGGCCGTGCGGGGCCTGGAGTTCCCCGAGGGCCGGGTGCAGGCCTTCGTCCACGGCGAGGCGCACTTCGTCAAGGAACTGCGCCGGCTGCTGCGGGTCGAGCGGCAGATCCCGCGCGAGGACCTCTCGATCTCCGGCTACTGGCGGCTCGGTCACAACGAGGACGGCTGGCAGGCCTCGAAGCAGGAGTGGAACACACAGGTCGAGGCAGAGCAGGAGCAGACACCGCGGCAGGCGACGGCAACCTCCTGACCCTCCGGACTCGAAACTCGAACCGGCGTCATCCGATCCGCCCGGCCGGGGCGGGTGCCCCGGGTTGCGGCGCCGGTCGGGTGAACCCTGGGCCCCGCGCCGCGGTGGGCGGCGTGGCGAGGCCGGCCGGGCCCGGGTGCTGACCGAGGATCCGGGCGCGTGGCAGACACCTTCGAAGAACTTGTGGCCAAGCAGCGCGCGGTGGACGAGGCGCATGTCCGCGTACGCCATCTGCAGGAGACCTATGGGCCGCCCACCCGGACCAGGTGGAGCGCGCAGCAGACCAGTACCTGGGAGACCGCCTGGCGGGCCTGGCGCGACCTCGCCCGTGACGTCCAGCTGGCGGTGAGCGAGTTCGCACGGGCCGAGGGAAAGCCGCGTCACGTGGTCGAGGCCGAGGTCAAACGGGCGGTACGGCGGGAGGAGGAGGGCGGGGCGGACGTGTAGCCCCGTAGCCTTGGCCCTCGTGAGACGCAGACGCCGGATCCTCCCGCCCTCCCCGCTGCCGCAGCGCGACGGTGTGGACCCGGTGCGGCTGCGGCTGCCCGCGGCGGGACCGGGGGCCACCGTGCGGGAGCATCTGGTGGCCCGGCTCCCGGTCGGCGCCGGTGTCATCGACGGCATGTTCGACGCGGGGCTGATCGTGGGGGCGGACGGGCGGCCCGTACCGGCAGACGCCCCGTACGCGCCGGGGCTGTACGTGTGGTTCCACCGGGAACTGCCCACCGAGGTTCCGGTGCCCTTCCCGCTGGAGGTCGTGTACCGGGACGAGCACATCGTCGTCGCCGACAAGCCCCATTTCCTGGCCACCACACCGCGCGGCAGCCATGTCGCCGAGACCGCGCTGGCGCGGCTGCGTCGCGAGCTCGGCATCCCCCTGCTGGGTGCCGCGCACCGCCTCGACCGGCTCACCGCGGGGCTGGTGCTGTTCACCGTGCGGCCCGAGGAGCGCGGCGCGTACCAGACGCTGTTCCGGGACCGGCGGATGCACAAGGAGTACGAGGCCGTCGCCCCGCACGATCCCTCGCTCGCCCTGCCCCGGACCGTGCGCAGCCGGATCGTGAAGGAGCGCGGGGTGCTGACCGCCCGCGAGGTCGCGGGTGAGCCGAACGCGCTCAGCCGGGTCGAGCTCCTGGACCACCGGGCGGACGGACTGGCCCGGTACCGGCTGGTGCCCGGCACCGGGCAGACCCATCAGCTGCGGGTGCACATGACCACTCTGGGCGTGCCGATCCTCGGCGACCCGCTGTATCCCGAGGTGACCGCGCCCGCCCCGGCCGGTGATTTCCGGCGTCCGCTGCAACTGCTGGCACGGACACTGGAGTTCACCGATCCGTTGACGGGTGTGGAGCACCGGCTGCGCAGTCGCCGGACGCTCGCGGCATGGACCTCGTACGAGCAGTGGACCACTGGTCGTTGACGCCCTCACCCGCGTGAGCGCAGGCGATTTCGGTCAGCACCGCTACGCGGCGCTCCCTCGGGTTCCTGCTTCCCAGGCCCTTGCCACCCGAAGGTGGTCCTGCAAGGCCTCCACAGGCCTGACTTCCCGCCCGGCCGGCGGTGGGTCCGTCACCTACGTCGTGGAGCACCGGGCACGTGTTCAGCAGCCGCCCCACCACCGCAGGAAGCGCTGCCAGGCACCGGGCGGGCGGGCGGGTTCGGCGGCCGCGGTCGCCGTCGGTTCCGCCACCGGCCCGGCGGGCTGCGGCACGGGCGGGGCCGGGGGCTGCGGCGCGGGCACGTCGTGGGGCCCGAACGGCTCCGGGCGGTCGGCCGCCCCGGGGCGGTCGGCGGGCGGCGGCGCGACCTGCTGCTCCGGCTCGGGGGTGCCGATGTGCCAGTTGGGCCGCGGGGTCGGCTGGTGGTCGTGGTTCGGCTGCTGGGTCACCTCCTGGGGCGGCCTGGGCATGAACTGGACGGGCAGCTCGATGAGATGCCGTGAGGCGATGGACTCGGCGTGGCGCAGGTCCTCGTCGTCGACGTCGAGTTCGAGGTCGGGCAGCCGCATCAGCAGCGCGTCGACGCCGACCTCGGCGATGGCGCGCCCGATGTCCTGCCCGGGACACTCGTGCGGGCCACCGCCGAAGGCGAGGTGGGAGCGGTTGCCCTGCATGTGGGCGGTGGGGTCCGGGCGGACCCGCGGGTCCACGTTGGCCGGTGCGGGGGCGAACAGCAGACCGTCGCCCTTACGGATGCGCTGGCCGCCGAGTTCCGTCTCCTGCTTGGCGAAGTAGGCGAAGACGGTACTGAACGGCGGTTCGTCCCACAGCAGTTGCTCGACCGCCTCCGGTACCGTCATCTGCCCGCCGTTGAGCTGGGCACGGAAACGCGGGTCGACCAGCACCGTGCGCAGCACGTTGGCGAGGAGGTTGGCCGTCGACTCGTAGGCGGCGATGAGCACCACCCGCAGGTGCTCCCTGATCTCGTCGTCGGTCAGCCCGGCCGGGTGGGTGACGAGATGACTGGCGAAGTCCTCCCGCTGCTCCGCCCTGCGGCGCGCGGTGAGCCGACTCAGGGCGCCCATGACGTACTCGTTGCTGGCGATGGCGGTCTCGGTGCCCCTGAGCATGTCACGGGCCGCCTCGACCATCCGGTCGTTGTACTCGTCGGGCATGCCCAGGACGTGGCACATCACGGCCATCGGCAGGTGCTCGGCGAACTGGCTGACGACCTCGGCCTCGCCCACTTCGCAGAACCGGTTGACGAGACGCTGGGTGCAGCGGTTGATGTGTCGGCGCAGACTGCGGAAGTCGATGGTCGACACGGCGAAGTCGATCACGCCGCGCAGCCGCTTGTGTTCGTCGCCCTCGGCGTGGGCGCACATCGGCTGCCAGGCGATGTGCGGCATCAGCGGGTGGTCGGGTTTGACCAGGCCGTCCCGGAGCGGGGACCAGATACGGCTGTCCTTGGTGTACTGCGCGGGGGTGCGCACCATGTGCAGGTTCTCGGCGTGGCCGAGGACCACCCACACGGGCACGTCGTCGTGGAGCAGCGCCGGGGCCACGGGGCCGTGTTCGGCGCGGAGTTCCTCGTACAGCTTCTTCAGGTCCGCCGACTCGTGCAGCCGGGGCAGCCCTCCGGGGCCCAGGCCGTGCGCGGGGCAGCCGGGGGGCGGGCCGAGCCGGGGGGCGTCCGTTCCGGTCGGGGAGTGGGATTCAGGCGTCACAGTGGTCGCTCCGGAAAGGGAGGGAGAGCAGGGGGCGGGGGTGAGGCGGTTCGGGGCACACGTCGCGAAGGGGCGGACCGGACGGCGGGTGTCAGGCGAGCGAACCCGTCATGGCCAGTGAGTGCAGGAACCGCATCAGCGTCATCAGGACGTCCCGACTGGAGGTCCGGCGTCGCACATCGCACTCCATGATGGGGACGTCCTCGGACAGGTCGAGCGCCGTGCGCAGCTCCTTCAGCGGGTAACGGGGCGCGTCCGGGAAGGAGTTGACGGCGACGACGAACGGCACCCCGCGTTCCTCCAGCCGGCCCATGACGTCGAAGCTGACTTCGAGGCGCCGCGTGTCGACCAGCACCACCGCGCCGAGCGCTCCCTCGAACAGCCCGTTCCACAGGAACCAGAACCGCTCCTGGCCCGGGGTTCCGAAGAGGTAGAGCACCAGCTGGTCGGTGATCTTGATGCGGCCGAAGTCCATGGCCACCGTGGTGGCCGTCTTGGTCGCGGACCCGAAGTTGTCGTCGACTCCGACGCCGGCCTGGGTCATGGTCTCCTCGGTGGTCAGCGGCTTGATCTCACTGACCGACCCGACCATGGTCGTCTTGCCGACCCCGAACCCGCCCACGACGACGATCTTCGCCGCGGCCTCGGCCGTGTGCGGCAGCTGATCCTCGGCCCGCGGGCCCGGGATGGTCTCAGAGCCTTTGAAGTCCATGCATCACCGCTTCGAGAAGGGAACGGTCGGGGAGCGCCTGACGGACGATCGGAGCGCGCGCCTGTACCAGTTCCGCCGTCAGCATCTCGGTGAGCAGCACGGTCACCACGCTGAACGGCAGGCTGAGATAGGCCGACAGCTCGGCCACGGACAGGGGGGCGGCACAGAGCCGGAGCAGTGCCGCCTGCTCGGGTGTGGCGGAGGGCGGCAGATCCTCGACCCGCGCCACGATCAGCGTGACGAGGTCGAGGTTCGCGCGGTTCCCGTCCGCCCCGGCGACGACGTACAGCCGTTCCGGGTTGGGCAGCTCGCCGTCCTCGGCCTGGGCCTGTTTCGGAGGGGGGCCCTCCCTGGGGGTGCGCCTCTGGCGTTGCGGAGGCGTCATACGGTCTGCCCGTTCCGGCGGGGCGGGCTGGTGAGGTGGGCGCCGATGCGGACGACGAGGTCGCGCATCATGGCCCCCATCCGCCCGGGTTCACAGGTCATGTCGGAGAGCACCGCGAGGTAGGCATTGGCGCCGGCGGCCATCAGGTAGAAGTAGCCGCCGTTGATCTCGATGATCACCATCTTCATCTCGCCGTCGCTGCGCGGGAGTTCCCCGGCGACGGCACCGGCGAGGCTCTGCACGCCGGCGCAGGCCGCGGCGACCCGGTCGGCGGCGTCCGGCTCGCCGCCGAAGCGGGCGATGCGCAGGCCGTCCGCCGAGAGCACCACGATCATCTCGACGCCGGGCACGCCGTCGGCGAGCTCCTTGAGCATCCAGTCGAAGTTGGCGCGTTGCTGGATCACTTCAGGTCCCCCTCGTCGTCGGCCTCGGTACGGGCCGGTTCGTTGATCAGATGCAGGTACGCGGTCGGGTTCCGGGTGAAGTCGGTGGGGTGGACGCCGGGTTCGAGGTCCTTCTTCAGGCCGTCCCAGAAGGCGTCGACCCACAGCCCGGGTTCGCGGTCGTCCTTCGGCTTCGCGGGCTCGGGTTCGGGCGTCGCCCAGGGGGACCGGACGGTCTCGCCCCGCTCGGCGGCCTCCCGTTCGGCCCGTTCGGCGGCGGTCTGTTCGGCGTACCGCTGGGACAACGGGGTCTTCACCCGACTGCGGCGCTGCGGCAGGCCGCCCGCGGTCCACTCGGTGACCACGGGGACCTCGTCCTCCATGGAGACGGTGGTGGGGACGGTCGGGCTGGTGGGGCGGCGCTTCTTGGGGGCGCGCTCGGGGCCCGGCAGCGCGTCGATCTGCATGGGCACCGCGGTCGCCCCGATGCCGTGGGCGAGGCCGACGCCGGGTTCGGTGGTCATCATGTCGCTCGGCACGATGAGGACGGCGCGGACGCCGCCGTAGGCGGAGGCCCGCAGCGAGACCTGCATGTCGTAGCCGGAGCAGAGCCTGCCGATGACGGCGAGACCCAGGCGCGGGCTCACCCCGAGGTCCTGGAGGTCGACGCCGGCCTCGGCCTGCTCCAGCTTGGTCTCGATCCGGGTCCGGGCCTGCTCGTCGAGGCTGACCCCGGCGTCCTCGATCTCGATGGCGACGCCGGTCTGCACCTCGATGGCGGTGACGTGGACCTTGGTGTGGGGCGGCGAGTACCGCGTGGCGTTGTCGAGGAGTTCGGCGACGGCGTGGATGACGGGCTCGACGGAGATGCCCTTGATGTTGACCTTGGCGATGGACTTCAGGTCGATGCGGCGGTACTCGAGGATGCGGGACATGGCGCCGCGCAGCACGCTGTAGAGGGCGACCGGCTGGGGCCACTGGCGTCCGGGACGGCCGCCGCCGAGTACGGAGATGGAGTCGGCGAGCCGGCCGATCATCGCGGTGCCGTGGTCGATGCGGAGCAGGTCGTCGAAGACCTCGGGGTTGCGGCCGTGGTCCTCCTCCATCTCCCTCAGTTCCTTGGCCTGTTGATGGACGATCGCCTGGACGCGGCGGGCGATGCTGACGAAGGAGCGCTGGGAGGAGTCGCGCAGTGCTTCCTCGTCGTCGATGATCTTCAGCATCGTCTTGAGGAGTTTGATCTGGTACTGGGGCAGATCACGCCAGGCCGGGTTGACCTCCTTGAGGTGGAGAAGCACTTCCCTGGGGGTGTTTCCGCGGTGCAGGAAGTCCAGGGCCTCGGGTACGACGGCGTCCGCGAAGTGCAGCGTCTCCGTGTCGTGGGCGGCGATCCGCTCCTCCAGATACGCACGGTGACGATCGTGCCCGGCACGCTCGTCCCGCAGGAGTCGGCCGCGGCGCACCGCCTCGGCTGCGGCGGCGGCCACCAGCAGGGTGGCGAGGGCGCCGCACGCACCGACGGCGATCCGGGCGGGCTCCGTCACCAGGGCGACGGCGGCTCCGGTTGCCGCGGCCATCAGTATGGCGGGGAGCAACAGCACGCGTGCATATGGAAGTTCACGGCGAACGGGCGGGGGTTGGACACTCACCATGTAGGCCTCTGAAACGAATCGGCTGGTGGTCGGGAGGACATGCGGGAGGTGATGGATCAGGAAACCGAATGAAACATCCACACAACGGGGAACAAGCGCACGAATTCACCCCAACTCGGTGCGCTGCGGGCGAGCTTAGTCCGACCGGATCATCGCCGTGTCATATTCAGCGAGTGCCGGAAATGGCCGATGGGACAGGAGTACCCTCGGACTCATTTGCACGCTGGGATTCCGGTCGAACACCATGCGTAACGACGCACGGGCGTGCGGTGTTCACTCATCGTGAGGGGTGAAGGGCGCCCGCGCCGCGCGGTGTCGCGAGGAAGCAGCGAGGTGCCCGGGGCGTGCTCGTCGGAGGAGCCAGGGGTGGTGCCGGGTCCGTGCGGGTCCCGTTCCTGCCCACGGAATCACCACGTCATGCCCCCGGCAGGGGCGCACCGGACGCAGAAGCCCGGCGCGCACGGAGCGCGCCGGGCTTCACGGCGTACCGGACGGGCCGGTCAGGGCCGGGACCGGGCGGGGTGGAGCGCCGGGGTGGTCAGCCCACGGACGAGTAGGCCACCACTCCCCTCAGCAGCGCGTCCACCGCCCTGCGGGCGTTCTTCGCGACCGTCGAGCCCTCCCCCGCCGGTGCAGCGGCCGAGATCTGGCCCAGCACGTCGATGACCTGCTTGCACCAGCGCACGAAGTCCCCCGCCGGCATCTCCGCCTCGCGCAGCACCTCGTCGAGGCCCTTGCCGGACGCCCACATGTAGGCGGCCCAGGCGAAGCCGAGGTCGGGCTCGCGCTGTCCCACGCCCTCGGTCTGGGTGATCCGGAAGTCCTCCTCCAGGGCGTCGAGGCGCCCCCAGATGCGGACCATCTCACCGAGCGCGGCCTTCGCCTTGCCGGTGGGCACCTTGGGCGCCATCGCGTCGTCGCTGACCCGGGCCTCGTACACCAACGCCGAGACACAGGCGGCCAGTTCGGCCGGACTCAGCTGCTCCCAGACGCCCTCGCGCAGGCATTCACTGGCCAGCAGGTCGAGTTCGCCGTACAGCCGGGCGAGCCGCTTGCCGTGCTCGGTGACCTCGTCGCCCCGCAGATAGTCCAACTCGGTCAGCAGGGCGACGATGCGGTCGAAGGTGCGGGCGATGGTGTTCGTCCGGCCCTCGATGCGCCGCTCCAGCTGCGCGGTGTCCCGCCGCAGCCGGTGGTAGCGCTCGGCCCAGCGGGCGTGGTCCTCCCGGTCGTCGCAGCCGTGGCACGGATGCGCCCGGATCTCCTTGCGCAGCCGGGTGATCTCCCGGTCGTCGGCCGCCTGGGAACGCCGCTTGCGGTGCCGATCCGGCACGATGTGCCCGGCCTTGGTGCGCAGGGCGGACGCCAGGTCCCGACGGGACTGCGGTGAGCGCGCGTTGAACGACTTCGGGATGCGCATCCGCTCCAGCGCCTCGACGGGCACCGGGAAGTCGATCGACGCCAGCCGCTTGACCTGCCGCTCCGCGGTCAGCACCAGGGGGCGCGGGCCGTCGTGGTACTCGACGCCGCGGTGGCCGCCCGCGCGGCCCGCGGGCAGTCCCGGGTCGAGGACCAGCGCCAGTCCCGCGTACTTGCCGGTGGGCACGTGGATGACGTCACCGGGCTTGAGCTTCTCCAGCGCGACGGCCGCCTCCGCACGCCGCTGCGCCACGCCCTCGCGGGCCAGCTCCGTCTCCCGGTCCTTGAGGTCGCGGCGCAGCCGCGCGTACTCCTCGAAGTCACCGAGGTGACAGGTCATGGAGGCCTGGTAGCCCTCGAGGCCCTCCTCGTTGCGCTGCACCTGCCGCGAGATGCCGACCACCGACTTGTCCGCCTGGAACTGCGCGAACGACGTCTCCAGCAGCTCGCGCGAGCGGTGCCGGCCGAACTGCTCGACCAGGTTGACCGCCATGTTGTACGACGGCTTGAAGCTGGACCGCAGCGGATACGTACGCGTGCCGGCCAGTCCCGCGAGGTGTTCGGGGTTCATGCCGCGCTGCCACAGCACGACCGCGTGGCCCTCGACGTCGATGCCGCGCCGGCCGGCCCGGCCGGTCAACTGGGTGTACTCGCCGGGGGTGATGTCGGCGTGCTGCTCGCCGTTCCACTTGACGAGCTTCTCCAGCACCACCGAGCGGGCGGGCATGTTGATGCCGAGGGCGAGGGTCTCGGTCGCGAAGACCGCCTTGACCAGGCCGCGGACGAACAGTTCCTCGACGACCTCCTTGAACGTCGGCAGCATGCCCGCGTGGTGGGCCGCGATGCCGCGCTCCAGGCCCTCCAGCCACTCGTAGTAGCCGAGGACGTGCAGGTCCTCGGCCGGAATGGAGGCGGTGCGCTCCTCGACGAGGGAGCGGACCTGCTCCCGCGCCCGGTCGTCGTTGAGCCTGAGGCCCGCGTACAGGCACTGCTGGACGGCGGCCTCGCAGGCGGCACGGCTGAAGATGAAGGTGATGGCGGGCAGCAGGCCCTGGGCGTCGAGCCGCTCGATCACCTCGGGGCGGCCCGGTGTCCAGACCCGTGAGCGCTGTCTGCGCTCACGCTCCCGGTCCGCCTCACGCACGGCGCGGCCGCGGCGCCGGTCGCCCCACGACGGGCGGGTCGCCTCCATCCGGGCCATCCGCACGAGGTCGGGGTTCACGGCCTTCTTCTGGCCCTCGCCCTCCTCGAACAGGTCGTAGATCCGGCGCCCGGCGAGCACGTGCTGGAACAACGGCACGGGCCGGTGCTCGGAGACGATCACCTCGGTGTCGCCGCGGACGGTGTCCAGCCAGTCGCCGAACTCCTCGGCGTTCGACACCGTCGCCGACAGTGACACCAGGGTCACCGACTCGGGAAGGTGGATGATCACTTCCTCCCAGACGGCACCACGGAAGCGGTCGGAGAGGTAGTGCACCTCGTCCATGACCACGTACCCGAGGCCGAGGAGCGTCTGCGAGCCCGCGTACAGCATGTTCCGCAGCACCTCGGTGGTCATCACGACCACGGGGGCTCCGGAGTTGACGCTGTTGTCGCCGGTGAGCAGACCGACCTTGTCGGTACCGTAACGGCGGCACAGATCGGTGTACTTCTGGTTCGAGAGCGCCTTGATGGGCGTCGTGTAGAAGCACTTCTTGCCCTGCTGGAGGGCGAGGTGGACGGCGAACTCGCCGACGATCGTCTTGCCGGAGCCGGTGGGCGCGGCCACCAGCACGCCCTTCCCCGCTTCGAGCGCCTGGCAGGCCTCGATCTGGAAGGGGTCGAGGCCGAAGTCGTACATCTCGCGGAAGGAGGCGAGCGCGGTGGCCTGCTCGGCAGCGCGCCTGCGTGCTGCCGCATACCGCTCGGCCGGTGAGAGATCCTCTGTCATCGTGCTCTCGAGCGTACCGGGCCGCACTGACAACAGGACGATCATTATCCGGATCCGTTCCCGTCGGGCCCGCGGTACGCCCAGCTCAGGGGCCCACGACCCGTACCGCGCCACGGACACAGTGCGCGGTCAGCGGCAGCGGCCCGACCGGCTCGCCGTCCGCGTATCCGGTGACCTCCTCGGCCGCCAGCTCCACCCGCGACGCCCGGAACACGCTGACCTCGGGGAGGTGGACGTGGGTGCCCCGGTACACCGTCGGGAACACCCGCAGCAGCCTGGCCCGGCCGCAGTCACCGACCACGGTGACGTCGAACAGCCCGTCCGTGAGGTCGGCGCCGGGACAGATCCGCATGCCGCCGCCGTACGACGCCCCGTTGCCGACGGCGACCAGCGTCGCCTCGATCTCGCGGACCTCGCCGTCGTCGAGGGTGATCCGGTACGGGATCGGGCGCAGCGCCGCGAGTTCGGCGACGACGGCGAGGTCGTACTTGAAGCGTCCCGCCGGCAGCCGCATCCGGTTGCCGCGGTCGTTGACCCGGGAGTCGAACCCGGAGGCGAGGACGGCGCCGAACCAGCGGTCGCCGACCCGTCCCAGGTCGATGTCGCGCACCCGTCCGCACTTGAGGGCGTCGGCGATCATCCGGCCCGCGGCGGCCGGTTCCCGCAGGGGCATGCCCAGCGAGCGGGCGAAGTCGTTGCCGGTGCCGACGGCGATCAGGCCGAGCGGGGTGCCGGTGCCGACGACGGCCTGCAGGGCCAGGTTCACCATGCCGTCCCCGCCGACGGCGATCAGGGCGCCGGTGCCCTCCTCGACGGCGCCCCGAGCGCGGGCGAGCGCGTCCGCCGCGTCCTCGCCGAGAACGGTCCGCACGGAGAAACCGGCCGCACGCAACGCGGAAGCGGCCGGTCGCGCCGCACGGGCGCCCCGGCCGCGACCCGCGGTGGGGTTGACGAAGAGGGTGATCTCGCTGGTCACGGAAGTGACCTTACGAGCTTCGACCCGGTCCTCAGGTCACGTCGTCATAACCGTTGATCCGGTCCGTTCCCCCCTGCTCGGGCAGGGCGCGCCGGGCCGAGACGGGTTCGACCTCGCCGATGTCCTCGGGGGTGAGGTCCAGATCGGAGGCCTCGTCGTCGGCGGGGCCCATCGCCTCCAGGCGGCGCCTGCGGCGGTCGTTGAACAGGGAAATGCCGACGGCACCGAAGTACAGGATCCAGATCGGCGCGGCGAGCATCATCATGGTCAGCGGGTCCGTACTGGGCGTGGCGATGGCCGCGAACAGCGTGATGCCCATGATCATGCCGCGCCACCAGCCGAGCATGCGCTTGCCGGTCAGCACTCCGCTGAAGTTGAGCATGACCAGCAGCAGCGGCAGCTCGAAGGAGAGGCCGAAGACGACCACCATGCGGGTGACGAGGTCGAGCAGGTCGTCCAGCGGCAGCAGGTTGTCGACGCCGAACGGCGTGAACTCGATGAGCACCTTCGCCGTGGTCGGCAGCACCCGGTAGGCGAAGTAGGCACCGCCCAGGAAGAGCGGGAAGCCCGTGGCGACGAACGCGTAGGCGTACTTCTTCTCGTGCTTGTGCAGCCCGGGGGCGACGAAGGACCACAACTGGTACAGCCAGACCGGCGAGGCCAGTACGACACCGGCCATCAGGGAGACCTTCAGCGCCAGCGTGAACGGCGTGAGCAGACCGTTGATCGTGATCATCGCGCACGGCTGCCCCTTGTCCTGTGTCGAGCGGGCCAGTTCCTCGAAGGACTGACCGCACCCGACCGACTTGAGCACCGGTTCGGTGAAGAAGTTGATGATGTCGTTGTAGAAGAAGGCTGCGGCGACCGTCACCAGGACGATGGCCAGCAGCGCCTTCGCGAGCCGGTTGCGGAGTTCACGAAGGTGCTCCGCGAGGGGCATCCGCCCCTCGGGATCCCTCTCCTGCTTGCGGGCAGACTTGAGCAACCCACGTTCCCATCTCGTGCGGCGGGCCGGAGATCGTCCGGCCCTGCGTCAGCGCTTGGTCGTGTCCGTCGGCTCCGTGACGGGGCGGGAGCTGGTCACGTCGCCGGGGGCGGCCTGGATGGTGCGCTGCGCCGGGGACTCGTCGCCGGGGGCGGGCGGGTCGGCCGGGGCGGAGGACTTGTCCTTGTCCTCCTTCATGGCCTTCGCCTCGCTCTTGAGGATGCGGGCGGACTTGCCGAGGGACCGCGCCATGTCCGGAAGCTTCTTCGCGCCGAACAGCAGGATGATGACGACGAGGATGAGAATGATCTCGGGAGCTCCGAGCCTTCCGAACATAAGTGTTTACCTTCTCACCGAGGCTGCTGGGGTGGGGGTGCTGCCCTGTCCGACCGTTCGGAAATGTGCCCGACGATCACATTGCCAGCAATCGTAACGCTCAGGGGTGAACGTGAGGCAATCCTCAGGCGTACTCCCGTTCGCGGTCCGGGCCTCGTTCTCCGGTCCGCGTCAGCAGCGTACCCGCCCGGATCGCCCGGGTGACAGGGCGAAGCGGCCAGGAAGGCGGTCCGGGCACCGATCAGAGGGCCTCCGCGGAACGGGCCGCGCCGGTCGCCGCCCGCTCCAGGTCCTCCGCGGCCCGGCTGATGCGCCGCGCCGATTCACCGACCTGTCTGCCGAGCCGCTCCGCCTCGACGAAGACCCGTACGGCGAACACCCCGAGCACCACAAGACCCAGGAACCCCACAGCAACCGCGAACATCGGCCAGAACATGGGGTCGAGCCTAGACCGTCCCGCCGCGGAGGTCCTACGCGGTGGAGTGCAGCCGCAGGGTGCTGACCCCGCCGCCGGTGAGCAGCTCGACGACCCGCTCCCCGGCCGGCTTGCGGACCGCGGTCTCGCACGCGGGGCAGGTGAACGAGTAGAAGGTGGTCCGTCTGCTGGCGCCTATGACCAGACGCAGCGCGCTCGCGGCGAGCTCGAAACGCCCCCGGCAGTCCGGGCAGCCCGCCCGGAACACGACCGGCGCCACGCTTCTCATCCCGGAGAACGCGGACGCCACCGTCACGCCCCGAACACCAGAGGTCGCCGACTCGCTCACAGTCCTCGCTCCTGCCTGTCGTCCTGCCCGCCCCGGACCACGCGTACGGCGCGCGATCCGCTCATCCGGCCGCCTCGGCCCCGTCGTACGCCGCCAGCGCCTCGCGGGCCGCCCGCCGGGCACTCTCGGCGAGATCGTGCGGCGCGACGATCCGGCCGTCCCGCCCGAGCCGCAGCGCCAGCCGTCTCAGCGACGCCGGGTCGGGCGTCCGCAAGGTGATACGCAGCCCGCCGTCGGCCAGCTCATCCGCGCTGTCGTGCGGGTAGTACTCGGCGACCCAGCGCCCGCCCGGCCCCACCTCGACCACGACCTCCGGGTCCTCCGCGGACGGCTGTACCAGCCCTTCCGACAGGTCCCGCAGTTCGACCTCGGGCGGCGCGGACGGTTCGTCGAGGATGCGGATCTCGGCGACCCGGTCGAGCCGGAACGTGCGCCGCGCCTCGGAGCGACGGCACCAGGCCTCGACATAGGTGTGCCCGACGCTGACCAGGCGGATGGGATCGATCTCACGCTCGGTGAGCTCGTCACGCGCGGGCGAGTAGTAGCGGATCCAGAGTCTGCGGCGCTCGGCGATGGCCCGGTCGACGTCCGCGAACACGCCGCCCTCGGACTCGAAGGTCACCGACAGCCGGGAGCTGGCGCCCGCCGCCTCACCGGCCGCCGCCTCCACCTTGGCGGTGGCCCGCAGCAGCGCCTGCCGGTCGCTCTCCCGCAGACCGGGCAGCGTGGCCACGGCCCGCGCGGCGACCAGCAGGGCGGTGGCCTCGTCGGCGGCGAGCCGCAGCGGCTCCGCGGCCTCCGCCCCGAGCGCGGCCGGGTTGTGCCACCAGATGCGCTCCCCGTCGGTGTCGATGTCCAGCAGATCGCCGCCGCGGAAACTGGTGCCGCACATGGGCAGCACGTCGAGGTCCGAGACCAGCTCGTCCTCGGTGATGCCGAAGGCGCGCGCCACGTCCTCGATCCGGGCGCCGGGGCGCTCCCGCAGGTAGGTCACCAGGGAGAGCATCCGCCGGGTCTGGTCGATGGCGTTGACTGGCCTGACCGGTTTGCCTGCCACGTTCTTGTCCGTCCCCCTCAGCCCTTGGCGACGGCGCGCAGCCGGTCCACCACGTCGGCCCGCAGCTCGGCGGGCTCCAGGACCACCACGTCCGCTCCGAACTCCACCAGCCAGGCATCCAGGCCGTGCCCGTACGGAATCTCCAACTCTTCCCAACCGTCACCGAGTTCCCGCACCGCGGTGGCTTTCGCCCGAAGGGGGTACCCCGCGTCGGAGCGCAGCCGGATGCGCGCGGAGCGGTCGGCACTCTCCCCCGCCCAGCTCGCCACCGTCTCGCGGACGGTGACGACGTCCGGCACCGGGGTGGTGTAACGAGTGCCGCGGGAGCGCACCTTGCCGGTGATCCGGGACAACCGGAACACCCGCTCGGCGCCTCGGTCGCGGTCCCAGCCCGCCAGGTACCAGTGGCCCCGCCAGCATTCCAGCGCCCATGGCTCGACATGGCGGGATTCGGGTTGTACGGCGTTGGCCTTGCGGTAGTCGAAGACGACCGGCCGACGGTCGCGGCAGGCCAGCATCAGCGGTTCGAAGGCTGCCTCGTGCACGGGGATGCGCGGCTCGAGCGCACCGTGCGCCCCGTAGGGGTCGACGTCCTCGGGCAGCCCCGCCGCCCGCAGCTTCTGCAGGGCACCGCTGGCCGCGCCGGCCAGCCTGGCCTGCTGCCACACCTTGGCCGCCAGCCCCAGGGCTGCGGCCTCCTCCGCGTCGAGGGTGATGGGTGGCAGGCGGTTGCTGTCCCGCCGGGCCAGATAGCCGACCTCGCCGTCGAGGTTCTCGACGGTCTCGATGACGAGCCCGAGTTCGCGCAGATCGTCCTTGTCGCGCTCGAACATCCGGTTGAAGGCGTCGTCGGAGGCCGCCTCGAGGTAGGCCTCGACGGACTCGCGCAGCTCACGCTTGCTCAGTGGCCGCCGCGTCCCCAGCAGACACAGCGCCAGGTTCATCAGCCGCTCGGCCTTGGCAATGGCCATCGACGCCCTTCGCCTCCTATGGTGCTCAGTCCGATGACCGTACCGCCCCGTGGTGGCGCGGCAAAAGCCGAGGGCCCATGCCCGGGCAGGCATGGACCCCAGATGATCGACTCCGGTCGCCACCCGACCCGACGGTGATCAGGCCGCGATCGAACGGGCGATCACACGCCGAGCAGGTCGACCACGAAGATCAGCGTCTCGCCGGGCTTGATCGCCGGAGTCGGGCTCTGGTCGCCGTAGGCGAGGTGGGCGGGAATGGTCAGCTGGCGACGGCCGCCGACCTTCATGCCCTGCACGCCCTGGTCCCAGCCCTGGATGACCCGACCGCCGCCCAGCGGGAAGCGGAACGGAGTGCCACGGTTCCAGCTGGCGTCGAACTCCTCACCCGTGCTGAAGGCGACACCGACGTAGTGGACGGTGACGGTCTGACCCGCCTGCGCCACCTCTCCGTCGCCCTCCCAGATGTCCTTGATCTCGAGCTCCGCCGGGGGCTCGCCGCCCGGGAAGTCGATCTCGGGCTTGTCGATGCTCACGTCTAACGCTCCTGCTTGTCTGCGGAAAGGCGAACACACACAGTCTTACATCACGCGCGGTCACAACTTCGCGAGGATGTCGACCGAGAAGACCAGCGTGGAGTCCTTCTTGATGTCACTGCCCTGCGGCGGGTTGTCGCCGTAACCCAGCTCCGGCGGAATGACGATGAGCACCCGGCTGCCCACCTTCTTCCCGGTGAGTCCCTGCGCCCAGCCCTTGACGACCTGCTGCAACGAGAACGAGGTCAGCTGCTTCCGGGAGTACGTCGAGTCGAACTCCTTGCCGCCGTCCCACAACACGCCCTTGTACTGCACGAGCACGCTGTCCTCGGCACCGACCTCCGGGCCGTCGCCCTCGAGGACGTAGCTCGACACGAGCTTCTTCGGGGCGGCCGTGTCGGGCACCTCGATGGCGGGGGCCTTGCCGTCGGTGTTGGTGCCCACCTTGGGCAGACCGGTGTCGTCCTGGGCGACCTCGGTGCCCTTGGCGGAGCTCTTGGCGTTGAACGCGTCCTGCACGTCCACCACGAACACCAGCGTGTCGGTGCCCTTGATGCCCGCCTGCTCATTGCCCTGCATGCCGTATCCCCAGGTGGGCGGGATCGCCATCTCGACCCGGCTGCCGGCCTTCCGGCCGGTCAGCGCGTACCGCCAGCCGTCGATGATGCTGCCCTGGGCCAGCTGGATCGCCAGCGGGCTCTTGCGGTCGTAGGAGTTGTCGAACACCTTCGCGGTGCTCCACACCTGGCCCAGGTAGTGGGCCACCACGAAGTCGTTCTCGGCGATGGTCCTGCCGCCGCCCGCGATGACCGTCTTCACCGCGAGGTCCTTGGACGGCTCACCGCTGCCCTTCTCCACCGTGGGCTTCTCGCCGAACTTCACGCCCGCGGTGATCGCCGGCAGCGGACCGTCGACGATCTTCGGCGACGGCGCGGCCGAGGTGTCCGGAGCCGACGGCGAGGCGCTTTCGCTGGCCTTGCTCGAATCGGACTCACCGTCGCCGCACGCGGCGAGAGTGACCAGTCCGGCGGGTACGGCAATGAGGAGTGAGCGTCGGCGCACGGTGGGGGCCTCGTAATCGTCGATCCTGTGGGTGGCGTCCGCGCAACTCTACGGCGTGAGAAGGGCGCCGCACTGAGTAACGTGCGGCGCCCGTGTGACGTTCCGCGGTTCGTGGGATCCGCGGAACCCCATGTCTCACATTCCGGCGATCAGCTTCTCCACCCGCTCGTCCACCGACCGGAACGGGTCCTTGCACAACACCGTCCGCTGTGCCTGGTCGTTGAGTTTGAGATGGACCCAGTCGACGGTGAAGTCCCGCCGCTGCTCCTGCGCCCGGCGGATGAAGTCACCGCGCAATCGCGCCCGGGTGGTCTGCGGCGGAACGGATTTGCCCTCGAAGATCTTCAGATCGTCGCAGATCCGGGCGGCCTGTCCCTTCCTCTCCAGCAGGTAGTAGAGACCACGACGGCGGTGGATGTCGTGGTAGGCGAGGTCTATCTGCGCGACCCGCGGATGCGACATGGTCATGTTGTGCTTGGCCCGGTACCGCTCGAGGAGCTTGTACTTCATGACCCAGTCGATCTCGGTGTCGATGCGGTCGAGGTCCTCGGCCTCGATCGCGTCCAGCGTACGGCCCCACAGTTCGAGCACTTGCTCGACGGTGCCGGTGCGGATACCGCGACGCTCGCAGAAGTCCAGCGCCTTCTCGTAGTACTCGCGCTGCACCTCCAGCGCGGAGGCCTCACGGCCGCTCGCCAGGCGGACCTTGCGGCGGCCGGTGATGTCATGGCTCACCTCGCGGATCGCCCGGATCGGGTTCTCCAGGGTGAGGTCACGCATCACCGTGCCCGCCTCGATCATGCGCAGCACCAGATCGGTGGCGCCGACCTTCAGCAGCATGGTCGTCTCGGACATGTTCGAGTCGCCCACGATGACGTGCAGCCGGCGATAGCGCTCGGCGTCCGCGTGCGGTTCGTCGCGCGTGTTGATGATCGGCCGGGACCGGGTCGTCGCCGAGGAGACGCCCTCCCAGATGTGCTCCGCCCGCTGGCTGACGCAGTAGACGGCACCACGCGGCGTCTGCAGCACCTTCCCGGCACCGCACAGCAGCTGGCGGGTCACCAGGAACGGGATGAGGATGTCCGCGAGTCGCGAGAACTCCCCGTGCCGCGCCACCAGATAGTTCTCGTGGCACCCGTACGAGTTGCCCGCCGAGTCGGTGTTGTTCTTGAACAGGTAGACGTCGCCTGCGATTCCCTCCTCGTGCAGGCGACGTTCGGCGTCCACCAGGAGCCCTTCGAGAATGCGCTCCCCGGCCTTGTCGTGCGTGACCAGCTCGGTCACGTTGTCACATTCGGGCGTGGCGTATTCCGGATGCGACCCCACGTCGAGATAGAGACGGGCGCCGTTGCGCAGAAAGACATTGCTGCTTCGGCCCCATGACACAACACGGCGGAAGAGGTACCGCGCCACCTCGTCAGGAGACAGGCGCCGCTGTCCCCTGAACGTGCACGTGACGCCGTACTCGTTCTCCAGCCCGAAAATGCGGCGGTCCATGACTGAACATTACGCCCGATCCCCTGAACCCAAACGAGGTTCGAGGGCACGGTTCGGATCATTTTCCGAACCGGCCGCAACGACCGCTCCGTGAGCGGCGACTGCCAATACCCTTCCGGTGGAAATCAAAACCAGCAAAGCCACAGCGCCCGCGGCGGCCGGAACCGCGAACCCCCACTGCGCGCCGCCCGCCTCGACCACCGGGCCCGCCAGGCCCGTTCCCACCGAGGCGCCCACCGTGAACGTCGTCACCAGCCACGAGAACGCCTCCGTGACCGTCCCGGCCGGCGCGTGCCGGTCCACCAGCACGAAGGCGCAGGCGATCACCGGGGCCAGGAACACGCCCGCGAGCACCGCGAGGAAGGTCATCGCCACCGCGCCCGGCATCAGCGGCAGCGGCAGGTAACACACCGCCAGGAACGCGACCAGCACCTGAAGTCGCCGCGCCGGCTCCCCCGCCCACTGCCGCGCCCCGTACGCCATACCGCCGATGAGCGCGCCGAAACCGAGACCCGCCATCAGCCAGCCGTACACATGGTCGCCCCCGTGTCCGTCCGCGTACGGCACCGCCGCCACCGTGATGGACCCCATCGCGATCCCGACGAACAGGAAGGCCCCCAGCAGCGCCAGCAGCCCCGGTGAGCGCAGCGCGCCCAGCCAGTGCGCCTCACGCGGCGCCGACCGCCACGCCCGCGAGGGCGCCGACACGACCACGGACAGGGCGCCCAGCACCCCCAGCACGTTCAGCACCAGCAGCGCGGCCCGGGGCGACCACAGCGACGCGCACACCGTCACCAGCAGCGGCCCGACGGTGAACATGACCTCCTGCGCCACCGCGTCCATCGCGTACGCCCGGTGGACCTGCTCCTCCCGGTGCAGCACCGAGGACCACAGGGCCCGCAGACCGCCCTCCAACGGCGGTGTGAACAGCCCGGCGGCGGCCACCGACGCGTAGGCCGCGGCCCGCGGCTCGATCCCCACGAAGGCGAAGACCGCCATCGCCAGCGCCGACAGCACCGCGGCCGGCAACTGCACCCGCGGCTGCCCCCGCAGATCCACCAGGCGCCCCAGCACCGGCTGGCCGACCGCGTTGGCGACGCCGTACACCGCCGCCAGGGCACCGGCCAGACTGTACGAACCGCCCTGCGCACGGACGAACAGCACGATCGCGATGGCCGCGGTCGCGTTGGGCAGCCGCCCGACCAGCGTGCCCACCAGCAGCCGAGTGGCGTGTCGCGCCCGGAGGATCTCCAGGTACCCCGTGGCCATGCCGCTCCTCCACTCACTACCGGCGTCCACCGGAATCATCGACGTTGTACGTATAACGAGCGTCCCCATACGTACCATGTCGGCTGTTCGCCAGTCCAGACGGAGTCCAGTCGAAGGAGCGGCCCCACGGTGGCCCGAGCCCAGATCCGCCCCACGAGCAGGGACGTCGCCCAAGCCGCCGGCGTCTCCCAGGCCGCCGTGTCCCTCGTCATGGGCGACAAATGGCGCGGCCGCGTCTCGGAGGCCACCGCGCAACGCGTACGCGACGCCGCGCACCGCCTCGGCTACCGCCCCAACCTCGCCGCCCGCAACCTGCGCCTCGGACACACCCGCACCGTCCTCCTCGTCGTCCCCGCCCTCACCACCGAGTTCTTCGCCGGCGTCTACACCGGAGCCGCCCGCATCGCCGCCCAGCACGGCTTCGGCCTGGTCCTCTACCCCTCGCCCGAGGGCGTCGGCCCCGCCCGCAACCCCTTCGCCTCGGCGCAGGCCGCGCTCGACGGCGTCATCGCCTCCTCCATGGCCGCCGACGCCCTGACCGACATCCGCGGCGACCAGCTCCCCCTGGTCATGCTCGACAGCGACCCCGAGAGCAACCCGGGCGCCGCCACGGTCAACCTCGACATCGCCGACGGCATCCGCCGGATCACCCGCCACCTCGTGGCCCTGGGCCACCGCAGTTTCCTGCACCTGGCGGCCGACGTCCCCTCCTGGACCTTCGAGGTACGCGCCCGCGAACTGACCACCCGCCTGGCCGCGACCCCCGGCACCACGCTCCGCACGGCCCGCTCGCCCATCTCCATCCGGGGCGCCGTCACCGCCGCCCAGGCCGCCCTCGCCGGACCCGAGCGCCCCACCGCCGTCATCTGCGACGACGACCAGCTCGCGGCCGGCACCTACAAGGCGGCCCGGCGTCTTGGCCTGCGCATCCCCGACGACCTCTCCGTCACCGGCTTCGACGACCTGGCCCTGGCCACGGCCCTCGACCCGGAACTCACCACGGTCCGCCTCGACGCGGAGCTCTTCGGCGAACGCGGCATGCAGGCCCTCCTCGCGGTCCTGGACCACCGCGCCCCCGAGGCCGGGGACATCCCCGTCCACCTCGTGCCCCGGGGCTCGACCGGCCCGGCCACCGCACACTCCTGAGGCGGAAAGGTGACGGGGCGGGGGTGGCCCCCGCCCCGTCACCGACAGATCCGCTCCGGACCTGCCTACTCCTCGCTCCCGGCCCCGGTCTCCGTGTCCGCCTCGGCCTCCGCCTCGGACACCGTCTCCGCGCCGCCGGCCTCCAGCAGCCTCGCCAGCTGCCGCCCCGTGATCCGCCGGAACTTCCGCTGCTGCGGCCGCGTGCG
Source organism: Streptomyces sp. NPDC050388 (assembly GCF_040655635.1). Taxonomy (NCBI): domain Bacteria; kingdom Bacillati; phylum Actinomycetota; class Actinomycetes; order Kitasatosporales; family Streptomycetaceae; genus Streptomyces; species Streptomyces sp. NPDC050388. Next base: position 25,119 of record NZ_JBFAKH010000021.1, on the reverse strand, counting down.
GTCCAGCACCGCCACCTCCAGCCGCTCCGCGGGAATCTCCCGCTCACCGCCGTTGGTGTCCCGCGACAACGACTGCACCGCCAGCTCCAGCGCCTGGGCCAGCGTCATCCCGTCCCGGTGGCGCTGATCCAGGTACCCGCTGATCTGCTCCGCGTTGCCCCCCACCGCGACCGAGCCGTGCTCGTCCACGATGGAGCCGTCGTGCGGCAGCCGGTAGATCTGGTCGCCCTCCGGGGTCTCCCCGACCTCGGCCACCACCAGCTCCACCTCGTACGGCTTCTCCGCCGCACTCGAGAAGATCGTCCCCAGCGTCTGCGCGTACACGTTCGCCAGGCCCCGGGCGGTCACGTCGTCACGGTCATAGGTGTAACCCCGCAGATCGGCGTAGCGCACACCGCCGATCCGCAGGTTCTCGTACTCGTTGTACTTACCGGCGGCGGCGAAGCCGATCCGGTCGTAGATCTCGCTGAACTTGTGCAGCGCACGGGACGGGTTCTCACCGACGAACACGATGCCGTCGGCGTACTGCAGCACGACCAGGCTGCGGCCACGGGCGATCCCCTTGCGGGCGTACTCCGCCCGGTCGGCCATCGCCTGCTGGGGTGAGACATAGAACGGCGTCGACACGGTTCAACCGTCCCTTTCTGTCGAAGTCACTGGATGGAGGTCCCTCGGCATCGAACCGCCTGCCCTACAGCAGCGAGGCCCGCGGGCCGTCCGGCTGCTCCAGCCGCCGCTCCAGTACGGACCGGGCGATCCCGGACGCCTCGTCCTCGGAGAGCCTGCGGTAGCCGTCCTCGGTGATCACCGTGACAATCGGGTAGATCCGCCGGGCGACATCGGGACCGCCGGTCGCCGAGTCGTCGTCCGCCGCGTCGTACAGGGCCTGCACGACCAGTGTGGTCGCCTCGGCCTCGCTCAGGTCGTCCCGGAAGAGCTTCTTCATGGCGCTGCGCGCGAAGACGGACCCGGAACCGGTGGCGGCGTACCCCTGCTCCTCCGAGCGCCCGCCCGTGACGTCGTAGGAGAAGATCCGCCCCTTCTCCCGGTCCGTGTCGTACCCCGCGAACAGCGGGACCACGGCCAGGCCTTGCATCGCCATCGCGAGGTTGGACCGGATCATGGTCGACAGCCGGTTCGCCTTGCCCTCCAGGGACAGCTGCGTCCCCTCGACCTTCTCGAAGTGCTCCAGCTCCAGCTGGAACAGCTTCACCATCTCCACGGCGAGCCCCGCCGTACCGGCGATGCCCACCGCCGAGTACTCGTCCGCCGGGAACACCTTCTCGATGTCCCGTTGAGCGATGACGTTGCCCATGGTGGCCCGGCGGTCACCGGCGAGCACGACACCACCGGGAAAGCTCGCGGCCACGATCGTCGTGCCGTGCGGCGCCTCGACCGCTCCCTGGAGCGGCGGTAGCTTCCGCCGACCCGGCAGCATCTCGGGCTGATGATCGGAGAGGAAGTCCATGAAGGAGGAAGACCCTGGCGTCAGGAAGGCGGCCGGCAGCCGCCCGGTGCTAGGAGTGTTGGCTTCCACGAGGTTCCCTCCAGATAGGCGGCAGCCCGACGGATGGCGTCGGGATCGTCTCCCAACTTGCCGATGGCCGAATTGCAGTTGATGCACGGTACGCCACGGACCCTACCCGTCTTGCGGCAGTGATCCACATGTATGGCCGGGGCATTCCGCCACCGGCGAAGGCTGCCCGCGGTGCGGACCGACCGCACCGCGGGCAGCTCTTCACCAGCTACTCCCCCGTACCCACGACCCTGACCTGCGACCTTCGATTCGAAGGTCGATCCGGCCTACTGGCCGCCCTTTTGGACGAAGGACCGCACGAAGTCCTCGGCATTCTCCTCGAGCACGTCGTCGATCTCGTCGAGTACGGAGTCCACGTCATCGTTCAGTTTTTCCTGGCGCTCCTTGAGGTCCTCGGAGGCCTGCGCGTCCTGCGTCTGCTCCTCGACCTCCTCCGTGGAGCGTGTGGCCTTCTGCTGCCCGCCGCCGGTGTCCTTCGTTGCCATAACCCTCACCCCGCTCAGCTCGCCCGACATGGTCGGCATTGCGCCGATCAGTGTTGATCAGACCCTACAAGCCCGGCCCGACCGTGCCCCCGTACTTGCTCCAACGTACGGGGACCGTCTCGATGATTCCCGGCTCCGGGGTCTTCCACCCTGTCCGGCCGGCCCCTCCCGGGTTCCCGGATCGTGGTTCAGTTCCCGGACAACACCCTGACCAGGTCTTCTGCCGTGCGGCAGCGGTCCAGGAGCTCCTTGACGTGATTACGCGTTCCGCGAAGCGGTTCCAGGGTTGGGACGCGCTGGAGCGAGTCCCGGCCCGGCAGGTCGAAGATCACCGAGTCCCAGGAAGCCGCCGCCACATCGTCCGCGTACTGCTCCAGGCAGCGTCCGCGGAAGTAGGCGCGGGTGTCCTCCGGCGGCTTCGTGCGGGCCCGCTCGATGTCCCTCTCGTCCAGCAGCCGCTTCATGCGGCCGCGGGCGGCCAGGCGGTTGTAGAGCCCCTTGTCGGGGCGCACGTCGGCGTACTGGAGGTCGACGAGGTGCAGTCGGGCGGCGTCCCAGTCCAGGTCGTCCCTGCGCCGGTAGCCCTCCATGAGTTCCCGCTTGGCGACCCAGTCCAGCTCGCCGGCCAGGCTCATGGGGTCGTTCTCCAGGCGGTTGAGGGTGTCCTCCCAGCGGGCCAGGACGTCCTTGGTCTGGTCGTCGGCATCGGCCCCGTACCGTTCCTCTACGTATTTGCGGGAGAGCTCGTAGTACTCCATCTGGAGCTGGACGGCGGTGAGTGTGCGACCGCTGCGGAGGGTGACGAGCCGTTTCAGGGCCGGGTCGTGCGAGACCTGGTGCAGCGTCCGTACGGGCTGGTCGACCGCGAGGTCCACGGCGATGAAGCCGTCCTCGATCATCGACAGGACGAGCGCGGTCGTGCCGAGCTTCAGGTAGGTGGAGATCTCGGACAGGTTCGCGTCGCCGATGATCACGTGGAGCCGACGGTGTTTCTCGGCGTCGGCGTGCGGTTCGTCGCGGGTGTTGATGATGGGGCGCTTCAGCGTGGTCTCGAGGCCGACCTCGACCTCGAAGTAGTCCGCGCGCTGGCTGAGCTGGAAGCCGTGCTCGTGGCCGTCCTGGCCGATGCCGACGCGGCCCGCGCCGGCGAAGACCTGGCGGGAGACGAAGAACGGGGTGAGGTGGCGGACGATGTCCGAGAACGGGGTCTCCCGCCTCATCAGGTAGTTCTCGTGGGTGCCGTAGGAGGCGCCCTTGTTGTCGGTGTTGTTCTTGTACAGGTGGATGGGCTGGGCCCCGGGAAGCGCCGCCGCCCGCTCCGCGGCCTCGGCCATGATGCGTTCGCCGGCCTTGTCCCAGAGGACGGCGTCGCGGGGGTTGGTGACCTCCGGGGCGCTGTACTCGGGGTGCGCGTGGTCGACGTAGAGTCGCGCGCCGTTGGTGAGGATGACATTGGCGAGGCCGATGTCCTCGTCGGTGAGCTGGCTGGCGTCGGCGGCCTCTCGTGCGAGGTCGAAGCCTCGCGCGTCGCGCAGCGGGTTCTCCTCCTCGAAGTCCCAGCGGGCCCGGCGGGCCCGGTGCATCGCCGCCGCGTAGGCGTTCACGATCTGGGACGAGGTGAGCATGGCATTGGCGTTGGGGTGGCCGGGGACGGAGATCCCGTACTCCGTCTCGATGCCCATTACTCGCCGTACAGTCATGCGGCCCTCCTTGCCCGGCGGCGTCCCCGGTCGGGGGCGCTGCTCAAGTACCGCTGGCGCTCCGTGCGTGTGCGGTGCCCGTCCCCGCACTGCGCGACTCGGCGGTACCGAAGAGCCTAGAACGCCTTTGCGCTGGTGGGGAGATCATTTGCGTCTTTGCCGTGTTCCCGGTCGTGTCCCGAAAAGCGGTCGGCTGCGGGTACCCGTCGAGGGCACCCGCAGCCGCCCTGCTTTTTACAGGTACTGACCGGTGTTTGCCACCGTGTCGATGGAGCGTCCCGTGTCCGCGCCCTGCTTTCCGGTGATGAGGGTGCGGATGTAAACAATCCGCTCACCCTTCTTACCGGAGATCCGGGCCCAGTCGTCGGGGTTGGTGGTGTTGGGCAGGTCCTCGTTCTCCTTGAACTCGTCCACACACGCCTGGAGCAGGTGGGAGACGCGGAGACCCTTCTGGCTCTTCTCGAGGAAGTCCTTGATCGCCATCTTCTTGGCGCGGCCGACGATGTTCTCGATCATGGCGCCGGAGTTGAAGTCCTTGAAGTAGAGGACTTCCTTGTCTCCGTTGGCGTACGTGACTTCCAGGAAGCGGTTTTCCTCGCTTTCGGCGTACATCTGTTCCACCGCGGTCTGGATCATGCTCTGGACCGTCATGCCCCTGTCGCCGCCGTGCTCGGCGATGTCGTCGCCGTGCAGCGGGAGGCGCTGGGTGAGGTACTTGCCGAAGATGTCCTTGGCCGCCTCGGCGTCCGGACGTTCGATCTTGATCTTCACATCGAGCCGGCCGGGCCGCAGGATGGCGGGGTCGATCATGTCCTCACGGTTGGAGGCACCGATCACGACCACGTTCTGCAGGCCCTCCACGCCGTCGATCTCGGCGAGGAGCTGCGGGACGATGGTGTTCTCCACGTCGGAGCTGACGCCGGAGCCGCGGGTGCGGAAGAGGGATTCCATCTCGTCGAAGAAGACGATGACGGGCGTGCCCTCGCTGGCCTTCTCGCGGGCCCGCTGGAAGACCAGGCGGATCTGCCGCTCGGTCTCGCCGACGTACTTGTTCAGCAGCTCGGGGCCCTTGATGTTGAGGAAGAAGCTCTTGCCCGCGGCCTGGCCGGTGACCTCGGCGACCTTCTTGGCCAGCGAGTTGGCGACGGCCTTGGCGATGAGCGTCTTGCCGCATCCGGGAGGCCCGTAGAGCAGTACGCCCTTGGGCGGGCGCAGTTCGTGCTCCCTGAACAGGTCCGGATAGAGGTAGGGCAGCTCGACGGCGTCGCGGATGGCTTCGATCTGGTTGCCGAGGCCACCGATCTGCTCGTAGCCGATGTCGGGGACTTCTTCGAGGACGAGCTCCTCGACCTCGCTCTTCGGGACGATCTCGTAGACGTACCCGGAGCGGGGCTCGAGCAGGAGGGCGTCACCGGGGCGGATGGTGATGCCCAGCAGGGGTTCGGCGAGCCGGACCACCCGCTCCTCGTCGGTGTGCCCGAGGACGAGGGCTCGTTCCCCGTCCTCGAGGATCTCCTTGAGGGTGACGATGTCACCGACGCGCTCGAACTCCATGGCCTCGACCACGTTGAGCGCTTCGTTGAGCATCACTTCCTGGCCGCGCCGGAGCTCGTCGAGGTCGACGCTCGGGCTGACGTTCACCCGGAGCTTTCTGCCGCCGGTGAAGATGTCGGCGGTGCCGTCCTCGTTCGCCAGGAGGAAAACTCCGAAGCCGGCCGGTGGCTGGGCCAGCCGGTCCACTTCCTCCTTGAGGGCCACGATCTGGTCGCGGGCCTCCCGGAGCGTGCCTGCGAGTCGTTCGTTCTGGGCGGACACGCCGGCCAGGTTGGTCTGCAGCTCGACGATCCGCTCTTCGAGAATCCTCGTGTGTCGCGGAGAGTCGGCGAGCTTGCGGCGCAGGACGGCGATCTCCTGCTCAAGGTAGGCGATCTGCCCGGCCGGGTCGTCGGACCCGCGTCCCGGGCGGATGCCGCGGTTCATGTCGTCGTCGTGGGCTGCCACGGTCCTCACCTCCTCCAAGGGGAGCTGGACGCTTCCAGACCCTACCTGGGCGGGTGTCGATTGAAACCCCTAGATCACAAAGACTGTCGAGGTGTGTCCGATCTTCACCCTTGCGCTCTCCCTCACGCCAGGGGAATACCCATCGAGGGTGACGGGAACCCCGGCGGAGGTAGGGTCGATGTGTTCAACACCCGTCGGAGCTGGCCGGATTCCCGCTCGGCCCGACGCGGGAGACGGCAGGGGAGATGAGCGTGCAGCAGGAGGCCGGAGTCGACGCCGAGGCCCTGGAGGTCTGGATCGACCAGGACCTGTGTACCGGTGACGGCATCTGCGCGCAGTACGCGCCCGAGGTGTTCGAGCTGGACATCGACGGTCTGGCTTATGTGAAGGGTCCGGACGACGAGTTGTTGCAGGCCGAGGGGGCGACGGCGCGGGTGCCGCTGCCGGTTCTCACGGATGTGGTCGATTCGGCGAAGGAGTGTCCGGGCGAGTGCATTCACGTGCGGCGCGTGGCCGACGGCGTGGAGGTGTACGGTCCGGACGCCGGGTGACCGGTTCGACGCCTTCCGTCACCACTGTCCGGCTTCTCGCATGTTCGCTCTCGGCTCACGCGCGCGTGGTTCACACGCTCCGGGCGTCGGAGGGCGTGGAGCGGACGAACGCGCCGTTGTCCCAGTGCCACTTCAGGCTCTTGCGCACGTCGGGGCAGCAACTGGGTATGTCGGAGGACGAGTAGCCGAGGAGTGCCGCGGTGATCTCGCCGTCGCGCACGGCGAAGTCGTCGACGTTGGTGCGGTCCTTGGGGTCGACGAGGGTGGCCACCACGCGTGGTGTGCCGGCTCCGGCGGCCTCGGTCAGGACGTACATGCCGTCGGGTGGGGTGCCCATGGGTGCGTCGCAGTGGACGACCACCACGGTCTCGGGCCGTCCGTCGCCGTCGAGGTCGCCGGCCGCCTCCTTCTTGACCACGGCCTGCACCGGACCGCACTCGATCGGGAACTCGACGTCCGCGGGGTCCGGCGGGGCCACGTGCGCCGGGGCACTCCTGGTCTGCGGGGTCTGCGGGCCGGGTGTCTGGGCCGCGGTCGCGGCCGGGGGCTGCAGCAGGCCGGAGAGCGCCACGACTCCGGCGACGGCCGTGGCGGTGGCGACCCAGTGGATCGGGCGGGTGTGCGTGTGGGCGAGTTCCGGGACGGCGGATGACTGCACGAGGAGTGTCTCCTGTGAGGGCTGTGCCGGTGGGGGTGGCCAGCATCGTGCCACACGTCACAGTGCGGGGGAACGCCGGGGTGTGCGGTTCCGGTGCGGGGCCCGGGAGGACGTCGGCCGCCGTCGCGTCAACATGAGGGCGCCGTGGCGCAGTTCCCGGTGCGGTCCGGGAACTGCGCCACGGCGCCGGTGCGTTGGCGTGGTGGCTGGGACGGGTCAGCGGGCGGTGCCCGCGTCGGCGTTGGGTCCCGAGTAGTCCTCGCCGTAGGCGCCCTTGGCGGGGCGGCGTCGGCGCATGGGGGGCTCGACCCCGTCGGCGAGGCGGCGGGCGGTGAGCAGGAAGCCGGTGTGGCCGATCATCCGGTGGTCCGGGCGGACGGCCAGTCCTTCGATGTGCCAGTTGCGGATCATGGATTCCCAGGCGGTCGGCTCGTTGAAGGAGCCGATCTCGCGGATGGACTCGACGGTCCGGGCGAGCTGGGTGGTGGTCGCGACGTAGCAGCAGAGGATGCCGCCGGGGACGAGCGCCTTGGAGACGGCCTCCAGGCACTCCCAGGGGGCGAGCATGTCGAGGACGACACGGTCGACGTCGGTGTCGGACAGGTTGTCCTGGAGGTCGCCGACGGTGAGCTGCCAGGCCGGGTGCGGGCCGCCGAAGTAGCGCTCCACGTTGGCCTGGGCGATCTCGGCGAAATCCTCGCGGCGTTCGTAGCTGTGCAGCATGCCCTGGTCGCCGATGGCGCGCAGCAGGAAGCTGCTGAGCGAGCCGGAGCCCACGCCTGCCTCCACGACGCGGGCGCCGGGGAAGATGTCGGCGAAGGCGAGGATCTGTCCCGCGTCCTTGGGGTAGACGACGGCTGCCCCGCGGGGCATGGACAGGACGTAGTCGGGGAGCAGGGGGCGCAGCGCGAGGTAGGCGACGTTCCCGGTGGTGCGGACAACGCTGCCCTCGGGTGCGCCGATCAGTTCGTCGTGGGGGAAGGAACCCTTGTGGGTGTGGAAGTTCTTCCCGGCCTCGAGCGTGAACGTGTAGTGGCGGCCCTTGGGGTCGGTCAGCTGTACCTGGTCCCCGACCTTGAAGGGCCCACGGCGGCGGGCGGCACCGGTCGGTTCGGACATGTGACCAGCCTACCGGTCCCGACGTGGGCCACTGACCACTCGAGGGCGGGGCGGATGTCAGGCGGGGCGGGCCATGGCCTTGACGAAGGCCCGCTCGACGTCGGCCGCGGACAGGACGCCGTAGATCTCGCCGGTGGTCTCGACGACCAGGTACTCGGTGGCGGGAGCGGCGCGCAGGGCATCGAGGAGGTCCTCTCCCGCGAGCTCGGCGGAGACGCGCATGCCGTCGGTGAGGTCCTGGGCGAGTCCGCTGACCGGGACCCAGGGGCGGCGGTGTTCGGGTACGCCGACGATGGCGGCCTCGCGCACCAGGGAGAGCGGGGTGCCGTCGGGGTCGACGACGACGAGGGCCCGGGCTCCGGCGGCGTTGGCGCGTCGCAGGGCCTCGGAGAGCGGGGTGTTCGTCTCGACGGGCACCGCGCGGCGGGTGAGGGCGCGGGCACGCAGTTCGGGAAGGTGTTCGCGCAGGCGGGCCATGCGCAGGCTGTTGCCGGCACCGGTCCAGATGATCGCGGCGAGGATGGCGGCGAGCAGCGCGTCGAGGACGGTGTCCATGCCGACGCTGTCCTCGGCGGCGGAGCCGAGGGCTCCGGACTGGGTGAGCAGGGGAAGGCCGATCAGGACGGAGACGGCGAGGGCTCGGCCCACCCAGGCGGCGGCGATGGTGCCGCTCATCGGCTTGCCGGTGAGTTTCCAGACGACCGCGCGGAGCATGCGTCCGCCGTCGAGGGGGAGGCCGGGCAGGAGGTTGAAGGCGGCCACGATGAGGTTGGAGATCATCAGGCCGGCCAGCAGGACGCCGGGAACGGAGCTGGGTTCGACGGCGAGCAGGGCGACGTAGAACAGGCCGGACAGGGCGAGGGAGAGCAGGGGGCCGACGAAGGCGAGCACGAACTCCCGCCCGGGGGTCTCCGCCTCCTTCTCGATCTCGGAGACGCCGCCGAAGAACTGGAGCTGGATGCGGCGCACCGGCAGCTTGAAGCGGAGGGCGGCGAGGGTGTGGGCGAGTTCGTGGACGAGTACGGAGGCGTAGAAGGCGACGGCGAAGAACAGCGAGACCAGATAGCTGGCGGCGCCGAGTTCGGGCAGCACGCGGTCGATCTGGCCGCCGAAGACCCAGGTGATCAGGATGGCGACGAGGAACCAGCTGGGGGCGACGTAGACGGGCACGCCGAACGGGCGTCCCATCAGCAGTCCGCCGCGCTGCTGCTCCCGTGGACGCGGTGCGGGCCCCTTGCCGGATCCGGAGTGGGCGAGGGTGCGGTCGGCGCTGTGGGGCTCGGAGGGCGCGGACCGGTGGTCGTCCCGCGGAACGCCCGTGGGAGCGGAGGGCTCGGACCGGCCGTCGTCCGGGGTCCGCGGGCCGTGGTGCTCGGCGGGCCGGCTCGGTTCGTCCGGCTCCCCCGGACGGTCCGGGCCGGCCGGACCCGACGGGTTCTGCGGGTGGGTCTCGGTGTCCGGAGCGGGAGGTTGCGCGGGCTCCCCGTTCCGGGGCGTGGCCCCGGTGTCCGCCGGAGCCGGGGTGCCCTCGGTCTCCGCCGGGGTACCGTCGGTCCGCCGTGACGGAGCGGCGCCGGGGGCGACGGGTCACCGTCGGCGGTGTGGCCGCCGGGGGTGCTCGGGGTGGTTTCGGGCGGGTCGAAGCGGCCCCCGTCCGTGGGGGGTGCGCTTGCCGGGGCCCCGGCGTGGCGCTCGGCCGGCTCGTCGTTGCCGGATCGCGGCTGCCCGCGTCCGCCGCTTGCGTCCACCGGTGTCCCCTCGTCGCTGCGTTTCCCGTGCCTGCCGGACGGGAGGGTCTGGTACCGATGGTATGCGGCCGTCGCCACACGTCTCGCCTCGGCACCCCTGATCTCTCGCCGTCCGGCACCGTGCCTGCCGACCCTCTTCTCTCCTTCTCCCTTCCCTCCCTCTTTCCCTCTTTTCCCTTCCCTCCCTGTGGTCACCCCTGGTGTGCGGGTCCTGTCAGTACCGGGCCGTAAGGTCTGTGGGCATGGAGACGAGCACCGAGGGCACGGTACGGCCCTCCAGCATGCCGGTCGTGGCGGCGGATCCGCCGGTGGCGGCCGGGGCCCCGCCCGGGGCGGTCGCCGCGCCGCCCGCCTCGCTGTCCCCGTCGCGTGCCGGTGACTTCATGCGGTGTCCGCTGCTGTACCGGTTCCGGGTCATCGACCGCCTGCCGGAAAAGCCGAGCGAGGCGGCGACCCGGGGCACGCTGGTGCACGCCGTGCTGGAGCGCCTCTTCGACGCCCCGGCCGCCGAGCGCACGGCGCCGCGGGCGAAGGAACTGGTCCCGGGCCAGTGGGACCGGCTGCGGGAGTCGAGGCCGGAGGTCGTGGAGCTGTTCGCCGACGACCCGGAGGGTGAGCGGCTGGCGCGCTGGCTGGCGGAGGCGGAGCTGCTGGTCGAGCGCTGGTTCGCCCTGGAGGATCCGAGTCGGCTGGAGCCCGCCGAGCGGGAGCTGTTCGTCGAGGCCGAGCTGGATTCCGGGCTGAGGCTGCGCGGCATCATCGACCGGGTGGATGTGGCGCCCACCGGCGAGGTGCGGCTCGTCGACTACAAGACGGGCAAGGCGCCCCGGCCGGAGTACGCGGAGGACGCGCTGTTCCAGATGAAGTTCTACGCCCTGGTGGTGTGGCGGCTGAAGCAGGTGATCCCGCGCCGGCTGCAGCTCGTGTACCTGGGCAGCGGTGATGTGCTGACGTACGACCCGGTCCGCGCCGATCTGGAGCGTGTGGAGCGCAAGCTGCTGGCCCTGTGGGAGGCGATCCGGCTGGCCACGGAGACGGGTGACTGGCGGCCGCGTCCCACCAAGCTGTGCGGCTGGTGCGACCACCAGGCGCACTGCCCGGAGTTCGGCGGCACTCCCCCGCCGTATCCGCTGCCGGTGCGGGCGTCCGGGGCGGCGCCGGCCGATGTGCCCCGGAGGCAAGGGGGGCAGGGCGCGCAGGGCACAATGGGGGCGGACTAGCGAAGGAGAGTCACGTGGCCATCCGCGTCCTACTGGTTGACGACCAGCCGCTGCTGCGTACGGGCTTCCGGATGATCCTGGAGGCCGAGCAGGACATCGCGGTCGTCGGTGAGGCCGGAGACGGCCTCCAGGCCCAGGACCAGGTGCGGGCGCTGCAGCCCGATGTGGTGCTGATGGACATCCGCATGCCGCGGATGGACGGGGTGGAGGCCACCCGGCAGATCACCGGCCCGGAGCGGGACGGCCCGGCGAAGGTGCTGGTGCTCACGACGTTCGACCTCGACGAGTACGTGGTGGAGGCGCTGCGGGCGGGTGCCAGCGGCTTCCTGTTGAAGGACGCCCCGGCCGATGAACTGGTGCAGGCGATCCGGGTGGTGGCCGCCGGTGAGGCGATGCTGGCCCCGAGCATCACGCGCCGGCTGCTGGACAAGTACGCCACGCATCTGCCGTCCGGTGACGAGCCGGTGCCGGACACACTGCACACCCTGACCGACCGTGAGGTCGAGGTGCTGAAGCTGGTGTCGCGGGGGCTGTCCAACGCGGAGATCGCCGCGGACCTGTTCGTCAGTGAGACGACCGTGAAGACGCACGTCGGTCATGTCCTGACGAAGCTGGGGCTGCGTGACCGGGTGCAGGCCGCGGTGTACGCGTACGAGAGCGGTCTGGTGCGCCCGGGGGCGCAGTAGCTCCCGCTCCGGTCCGCACGACCGAGGGCGCCTCCGACTTCCCTTCTTACGGAAGTCGGAGGCGCCCTCGGTGTCTGCGCGCCCGCTCGGGGCTCCGCGGCGTCAGCCGCTCACGCCTCGTCCCAGCTCCCACAGCTGGAGCGTGGAGGAGGAGTTGAGCATGTAGGCGGTGCCGGTGATGTCGTCACGTGCGGCGCTGTACTGCTTGCCCTGCCACAGGGGCAGCACGGGCACGTCCTCCGCGACGATGTCCTGGATGTCGTTCAGGCTGCCGGCCGCGGAGAGCCGGTCGGCCTGGCGGCGGGACTCCGGGATGAGTTCCTTGCGGATCTCGCTGTTGGCGTACGGCGAGTTGAGGAAGTTGTCCTCGTCCAGGAACGGGGCGAGGAAGTTGTCGGCGTCCGGGTAGTCGGGGAACCAACCCATGCCGTAGACGTCGAACTTGCCCTTCTGTCCGTCCGGCCGGAAGGTCTCCCAGGCCGCTCCCTTGATGTCGGTGTCGAACAGGCCGCTGTCGTTGAGCTGCTTGCTGAGCTGCTCGAACTCCGCCTTGGTGGCGGGACCGTAGTGGTCGGTCGTGTAGTGCAGCGTCATCTTCACCGGGGTGGTGACACCGGCCTTCTCCAGCAGCTGGCGGGCCTTGGAGACGTCGGGGTCGCCGTACTTGTTGAAGAACGCGTTGGAGTGACCGGTGACGGTCGCGGGGACCAGTGAGTACAGCGGCTCGGCCTGGGAGCCGTAGACCTTGGCGACCAGTTCGCTGCGGTTGATGATCTGGGCCATGGCCTGGCGGACGGCCTTGGTCTCCACGCTGGGGGCCTCGGTGTTGAAGACCAGGTAGCGGATCTCCAGACCCGGCGACTCGACGAGGTCGATGGCGTCCTCGTTGTCGTTGCCGAGTTCCCGAATCTGCTCCGGCGACATGCTGCGGGACATGACGTCGATGTCATCGTCCTCGAGCGCCTGGCCCATGGCCTCGGCGCTCTCGAAGCTGCGCATCTCGACCTTGTCGTTGCCCACTTCCAGGGTCCCCTTGTAGGAGGGGTTCTTGACGTAGGTGGCGCGGACCAGTTCACCGTCCTCGACCTCGGTCTTGAGGGTGTACGGACCGGAGCCGTCGACGTCGAACCCTTCGCGCAGCTTGCCCTTGTCGTACTTCTTCTCGCTGATGATGCCCGCGACCGGGGTCGACAGCTTGTAGGGGAAGGTGGCGTCGGCCGACTTGAGGTGGAAGATCACCTCGCGGTCGCCCTTGGTCTCGATGGTGTCGATCGTGGACAGCAGTGCGAACACACCGCTGTCGGACTGGATCGAGAGGGCGCGCTCGATGGAGAACTTCACATCGGCGGCGGTGACGGGCGAGCCGTCCGAGAACTTCAGGCCTTCACGCAGGGTGCAGCTGTACCGCTCGTTGCCGGAGTCGGTGAAGCCGCAGCTCTCCGCGGCCTCGGGCACCGGCTCACCGTCGCCACGCGGCTGGATCAGCAGGGTCTGCACCGTCTGGCGCAGGATGTTCCAGGTGCCGACGTCGTAGGCGTACGCCGGGTCGACCGGAGCGGGCTCCTCCTTCGAGACGGTGAACCGGTCCGTGGTGCCCACGACGATCGCGTCGCCGCCGCCGCTCCCACCACCGGTGTCGCCACAGCCGGCGAGTACCGGCGCGAGCAGGCCGATCGCGGCCGCCAGCACCAAAGTCTTGCGGTTCATGCTCGAGTTTCTCCAGAGCTGTCGACTCCGTGTATGCGGCATACGGGGTTGTTACTGCCGGCCACGGGGATGGGGGCGATGTTCTCGCGATGAGATTAGTCCGCACCCGCAGGGAGGGTCGCAGCGACCGGAGTTGAGCTTCCATCACGCAGTGGAGCCAGGTGTGAACGCACCGGCGAACGTGGACGGAGCAGGATTGGGGCAGCGTTCCACCAATCGGGACACAAGGGAAAGCGAACGACCTCGAAAACGGCGCGGACACCACACGCCGACCCCCCTGTCGACCCCTTCGGGGGTGGTGAACATCACAGGAGAACCAGGCCGGGCGGTACCGGAATTCACCAGCCGGTAGCGCTCCGAATTCCTTCGGACACACGACCCGCCGGCCGGAACGCGGGCCTTGGGAAATTCCGGTCCCGCAGGCCGCTCCACACTGGGTGAACCCCTAGCGCATTTCCGTCATCAGCCCGCGCAGAAAAGTCAGGTCGACCGTTTCCAACGACGGTACGACGGTCCGCCGGGCGGCCGGCGTGATGGGGGCCACCGAGGGCACCGCCACGACGTGGCAGCCCGCGGCCTCGGCGGCGGCCACGCCGGTCGCCGTGTCCTCGACGACGGCACACCGCGTGGGATCCACGCCGAGACCGAGGGCGGCGGTCAGGTACGGGTCGGGGTGGGGCTTGGTGCGCGGGACCTCGTCACCGGCGACCGACAGCGCGAAGTGGTGGGCGCCCAGCGAGGTCAGTACGCGGTCGATGATGCGCCGGTGCGAGGCCGAGACCAGGGCCGTGGGGACGCCGTGCTCGGACAGCTCGGCGAGCAGCCGGGCGGCACCGGGCATCAGCGGCAGGGCACTGGAGATGCGGTCCTCGAACCCGTCGTTGAGCAGTACCGTCAGTTCGGCCAGGGGGATGTCGGCCCCGGTCGCCTCGATGAGGAAGCCCGCGCTGCGGGTCATGGGGCCGCCGACCACGACATGGCGCCACGAGTCGTCGAGGGCGTGGCCGAGGGAGGCGAACACCTCGACCTCGACGTCCCACCAGAAGCCCTCGGTGTCGACCAGGGTGCCGTCCATGTCCAGGAACACCGCCTGCAGCGGGGAGCCTTCGGCCGGGGGGGAGCCCAGGGCCTGGGGAAGAGAGCCGAGCGCGGTAACCGGAACCGTACTGGTCATCCACGTACCTCCTTCAAGGGACGATCAGGCCGGTTCCCCTGAGGGGAACCGGCCTGCGGTGGACCGACCAGTGTACGTCGTGCGCGACGCAGCCGCTCATTGCCTCCCGTGAGCCCGGGCGAACCGCCGGGCGGGATCAGCGGGCGTTGAAGTACTTGGCCTCCGGGTGGTGGATCACGATGGCGTCCGTGGACTGCTCGGGGTGCAACTGGAACTCCTCGGACAGGTGGACGCCGATGCGCTCGGGCTGGAGCATTTCCGCGATCTTGGCACGGTCCTCCAGGTCGGGACAGGCGCCGTAGCCGAGGGAGAAGCGGGCGCCCCGGTACTTCAGGGCGAACATGTCCTCCATCGCGGCCGGGTCCTCACCGGAGAACCCGAGCTCGGAGCGCACGCGTGCGTGCCAGTACTCGGCGAGCGCCTCGGCCAACTGCACGGACAGCCCGTGCAGTTCGAGGTAGTCGCGGTAGGCGTTGGCCGCGAAGAGCTTGGCGGTCTCCTCGCCGATGCGGGAGCCGACGGTGACGACCTGGAAGCCGACGACATCCGTCTGTCCGGACTCCTCCGGGCGGAAGAAGTCGGCCAGACACAGGCGCCGGCCGCGGCGCTGTCGCGGGAAGGTGAAGCGGGTGCGTTCGTTGCCCGCCTCGTCCAGGACGATCAGGTCGTCGTCCTTGGAGACGCACGGGAAGTAGCCGTACACGACGGCCGCCTCCAGCAGGTTGTCCGTCTGGAGCCGGTCCAGCAGGCCGCGCAGCCTGGGCCGGCCCTCGGTCTCCACCAGCTCCTCGTACGTCGGCCCGTCGCCCGTGCGGGCCTGCTTCAGGCCCCATTGGCCCTTGAACAGGGCGCCCTCGTCGAGCCAGCTCGCGTACTCCTTGAGCTGGATGCCCTTGACCACCCGGGTGCCCCAGAACGGCGGCTCGGGTACCGGGTTGTCGGTGGCGACGTCCGAGCGGACGTGCCCGGCCTCGGGGCGCTCGTCGATCTCCACGGTGGTCGCGCGGACCCGGCGCTGCCGCAGCTCGGGCAGCTTGGCGCCGGGCACACCGCGCTTGATGCCGATGAGGGCGTCCATCAGGCGCAGGCCCTCGAAGGCATCGCGGGCGTAGCGGACCTCGCCCTGGTAGATCTCGTGCAGGTCCTGCTCGACGTAGGCGCGGGTCAGGGCGGCGCCGCCCAGGATGACCGGGTAGTCGGCGGCCAGTCCGCGCTGGTTGAGCTCCTCCAGGTTCTCCTTCATGATCACCGTGGACTTCACCAGCAGCCCGGACATGCCGATGACATCGGCCTTGTGCTCGTCGGCGGCGTCCAGGATCGCGGAGACCGGCTGCTTGATGCCGAGGTTGACGACGTTGTAGCCGTTGTTCGACAGGATGATGTCGACCAGGTTCTTGCCGATGTCGTGCACGTCGCCGCGGACCGTGGCCAGCACGATGGTGCCCTTGCCCAGGTCCTCGCCGTCCTCGACCTTCTCCATGTGCGGTTCGAGGTGGGCGACGGCCGCCTTCATCACCTCGGCGGACTGGAGCACGAACGGCAGCTGCATCTGGCCCGAGCCGAACAGCTCGCCTACCACCTTCATGCCGTCCAGCAGGGTGTCGTTGACGATGTCGAGGGCCTTGCGGGTCTCGAGGGCCTGGTCGAGGTCTGCCTCCAGGCCCTTGCGCTCACCGTCGATGATCCGCCGCTTGAGGCGCTCGTCCAGGGGCAGCGCGGCCAGTTCCTCGGCCTTGCCGGCCTTCAGGGACTTGGCGGTGGCTCCCTCGAAGAGCTGCATCAGCTTCTGCAACGGGTCGTAGCCCTCGCGGCGCCGGTCGTGGATCAGGTCGAGGGCGCAGGTCACCTCCTCCTCGCTGAAGCGCGCGATGGGCAGGATCTTCGACGCGTGCACGATCGCCGAGTCCAGCCCCGCCTTGACGCACTCGTCCAGGAAGACGGAGTTCAGCAGGATGCGGGCGGCCGGGTTGAGGCCGAAGGAGATGTTGGACAGTCCCAGGGTGGTCTGCACCTTGGGATGGCGCCGCTTCAGTTCCCGGATGCCTTCGATGGTGGCGAGGCCGTCCTTGCGGGACTCCTCCTGGCCGGTGCAGATGGTGAAGGTGAGGCAGTCGATGAGGATGTCCTCCTCGCGGATGCCCCAGTTGCCGGTCAGGTCGGCGATGAGGCGCTCGGCGATCTCGACCTTCTTCTCGGCGGTGCGGGCCTGGCCCGCCTCGTCGATGGTCAGCGCGATCAGCGCGGCACCGTGCTCCTTGGCCAGTTGCGTGACGCGCGCGAAACGGGACTCGGGGCCGTCGCCGTCCTCGTAGTTGACCGAGTTGATGACCGCCCGGCCGCCGAGCTTCTCCAGACCGGCCTGGATGACGGGGACCTCGGTGGAGTCCAGCACGATCGGCAGGGTGGAGGCGGTGGCGAACCGGCCGGCCAGTTCCTCCATGTCGGCGACGCCGTCGCGGCCCACGTAGTCCACGCACAGGTCCAGCATGTGCGCGCCCTCACGGATCTGCTCCCGGGCCATCTCCACGCAGTTGTCCCAGCGGCCCTCGAGCATCGCCTCACGGAACTTCTTCGACCCGTTGGCGTTGGTCCGCTCACCGATCGCCAGGTAGGAGGTGTCCTGACGGAAGGGAACGGTCTGGTAGAGGGAGGCCGCACCGGGTTCCGGGCGCGGGTCGCGCTCCGCCGGGGCGAGACCGCGCACGCGCTCCACGAGCTGCCGCAGATGCTCGGGCGTCGTACCGCAGCAGCCGCCGACCAGGGACAGGCCGTAGTCGCGGACGAAGTTCTCCTGGGCGTCCGCCAGCTCCCTCGGGGACAGCGGGTACCGTGCGCCGTCCTTGGTGAGTTCCGGCAGACCGGCGTTCGGCATGCACGACAGCGGGACGCGGGAGTGGCGGGCCAGGTAGCGCAGGTGCTCGCTCATCTCGGCCGGGCCGGTCGCGCAGTTCAGGCCGACCATGTCGATGCCCAGCGGTTCCAGCGCGGTGAGCGCGGCGCCGATCTCGGAGCCCAGCAGCATGGTGCCGGTCGTCTCCACCGTGACCGACACGATCAGCGGGACCTCGTGTCCGGCGATCTCCATCGCGCGGCGGGCGGCGATGACGGAGGCCTTGGTCTGCAGCAGGTCCTGGGTCGTCTCCACCAGCAGCGCGTCCGCGCCGCCCGCGAGCAGGCCCTCGGCGTTCTGCTGGTAGGCGTCCCGGATGGCGGTGAAGGTGGTGTGGCCGAGGGTGGGCAGCTTGGTGCCGGGGCCCATCGAGCCCAGCACCCAGCGGGGGCGGCCGTCCCGCGCCGCGAACTCGTCCGCCGCCTCGCGGGCGATGCGCGCACCCGCCTCGGACAGTTCGACGACACGGTCCGCGATGTCGTACTCGCCCAGTGCGGTGAGGTTGGCGCCGAAGGTGTTGGTCTCGACGCAGTCGACCCCGGCGTCGAAGTAGGCGGAGTGGACCGAACGGACGATGTCCGGCCGGGTCAGGTTCAGGACCTCGTTACAGCCCTCGAGGTCCTCGAAGTCCTCGAGCGTGGGGTCCTGTGCCTGGAGCATGGTGCCCATCGCTCCGTCGGCGACCACCACTCGGGTGGCGAGCGCCTCTCGGAGAGCGGACACACGGGTCCGGCTGTCGGCGGAAGGGGTCAGCGGCAACGAGGCCATGTACGGGGCTCCCTCAGGTGCGACGGCTGTCGGCTTTGCGTCTGTCCGAAAAGCACCCTCGTGGTGCTCCCGGGCAGAGGCACGCCGCCAGGGTATCGGGGACCGCGCCCCGATGTTCAGGACGTCCACTGGTCGGACGAAGATGGCCGGGTCCCGACGTACCGCACGCGGGTGACACGACGGATGGCGGCGGACCGTTGGCGGGAGGTCGGCACCGAGCGGTAGTGTTCGGCATTGCCGAACAGTGGCAGCGGCCGCGTGCGACGGTCGAAGGGGACGGAGGCAGCACGGCGATGGCACGGAACATCCAGTCGCTCGAACGGGCGGCGGCGATGCTGCGCCTGCTGGCGGGCGGCGAGCGGCGGCTCGGCCTGTCGGACATCGCCTCGTCCCTGGGCCTCGCCAAGGGCACCGCCCACGGCATCCTGCGCACCCTCCAGCACGAGGGCTTCGTCGAGCAGGACGACGCCTCCGGGCGCTACCAGCTGGGCGCCGAGCTGCTGCGCCTGGGCACCACGTACCTCGACGTGCACGAGCTGCGGGCACGCGCCCTGGTCTGGACCGACGACCTGGCCCGCTCCAGCGGCGAGAGCGTCTACCTCGGCGTGCTGCACCAGCGGGGCGTGCTGATCGTGCACCACGTGTTCCGCCCCGACGACAGCCGGCAGGTCCTGGAGATCGGGGCCATGCAGCCGCTGCACTCCACGGCCCTGGGCAAGGTGCTGTCGGCTTACGACCCGGTGGCGCACAGCGAGGCCCTGGAGGCCGACCGCAAGGCGTTCACCGACCGCACGGTGTGCGAGCCGGACGCCTTCGAACACATCCTCGACCTCACCCGCGCGCGCGGGTACGCGGCGGACGTCGAGGAGACCTGGGAGGGCGTGGCCTCGATCGCGGCCCCCGTCCACGACCGGCGGCGGATGCCGGTCGGCGCGGTCGGCGTCACGGGCGCGGTGGAGCGGCTGCGGCAGGGCGGCGAGCTGCGTCCGGAGCTGATCGCGGCGGTGCGGGACTGCGCCCGCGCGGTCTCGCGGGACCTGGGCGCCCGGCGGTTCTGAGCGGGCCGGGCAGGCACGGGCGGGACGAACACACTCCGAAGAACGGACCGGGACGCCGTACGGCACCCCGGCCGTCGCCGCGCCCGGAACCGGGCGAATCGGCCGGACCCCGACGCGACAGGAACTCCGACAGAACAGACGGATCCCGCAGGCCCCCGGCGAAGACCGGCGACTCGACGCAGCCGGTGCAGCCGGCGCAGCCGGCGCAGCCGGTAACAATCGCACTTTCGACAGCCAGGCCCTTGACGTGTGTGCGAGGCGGAGAAAGACTCCCGTCCATCGGTCGGCATTGTCGAACAACTACCGGCAATACGCGTTAGGGTGTGACAACGCCAAGGGCCGACATCGCTCTCACCCCTGAGTGCGCCGATCCCCGGCGGGACCCGGGGGTCGGCTTCCCTGGACGAAGGACAAAGGAGTCGCGGGTGTCCAGCTCCGACATCTTCATCGGCGAGACCCTCGGTACCGCCGTACTCATCCTGCTCGGCGGCGGTGTCTGCGCCGCCGTGACGCTGAAGGCCTCGAAGGCCCGTAACGCCGGCTGGCTCGCCATCGCCTTCGGGTGGGGCTTCGCCGTCATGACGGCGGTGTACATCGCGGGGCCGCTCTCCGGCGCCCACCTCAACCCGGCCGTGACCCTGGCTCTCGCCGTCAAGGACGGCGAGTGGAGCAACGTTCCGGTCTACTTCGCCGGAGAGTTCCTCGGCGCGATGATCGGCGCGGCGCTGGTCTGGGTGGCGTACTACGGACAGTTCCAGGCCCACCTGACCGACCAGGAGATCGTCGGCGGTCCGGGCGCGCAGGCCGCCGCGGCCAAGGCCGTGGAGGCACAGGAGAAGGGCGCCGGCCCCGTGCTCGGCATCTTCTCCACCGGTCCGGAGATCCGGAACGCGGTGCAGAACCTCGCCACCGAGATCATCGGCACCATGGTGCTGCTGCTCGCCGTGCTCACCCAGGGCCTGAACGCCGAGGGCAACGGCCTCGGAGTGCTGGGCGGTCTCATCACGGCGCTCGTGGTGGTCGCCATCGGCCTGTCCCTCGGCGGCCCGACCGGCTACGCGATCAACCCGGCCCGCGACCTCGGTCCGCGCATCGTGCACGCCCTGCTGCCGCTGCCCAACAAAGGCGGCTCCGACTGGTCCTACGCCTGGGTCCCGGTCGTCGGTCCGCTGATCGGCGGCGCCCTCGCGGCAGGCTTCTACAACATCGTCCTCGCCTGACGGCGACCCTGCTGCCGCGCAACCCCGAGTCTTGTGGAAGCGCCGTCCGTACAGCCCCGTAACCAAGGAACCCCCAGGAGCACACAGTGACCGACGACCAGACCGCCGGCATCGCCTCCCACGGCCACGGCCCGTTCATCGCCGCCATCGACCAGGGCACGACCTCCTCCCGCTGCATCGTCTTCGACCGCGACGGCCGCATCGTCGCCGTCGACCAGAAGGAACACGAGCAGATCTTCCCCAAGCCGGGCTGGGTCGAACACGACGCCACCGAGATCTGGACCAACGTCCAGGAGGTCGTCGCCGGCGCCGTCGAGAAGGCCGGCATCACCCGGGACGACATCAAGGCCATCGGCATCACCAACCAGCGCGAGACCACCGTCCTGTGGGACAGGAACACCGGTGAACCCGTCCACAACGCCATCGTCTGGCAGGACACCCGCACCGACGCCCTCTGCCGCGAACTCGGCCGCAACGTCGGCCAGGACCGTTTCCGCCGCGAGACCGGTCTCCCCCTCGCCTCCTACTTCGCCGGCCCCAAGGCCCGCTGGCTGCTCGACAACGTCGAGGGTCTCAAGGAGCGCGCCGAGGCGGGCGACATCCTCTTCGGCACCATGGACACCTGGGTCATCTGGAACCTGACCGGCGGTACGGACGGCGGCCACCACGTCACCGACGTCACCAACGCGTCCCGCACGATGCTGATGAACCTGCACACCATGCAGTGGGACGAGCGGATCGCCGAGTCCATCGGCGTCCCGACGGCGATGCTGCCCGAGATCCGCTCCTCCTCCGAGGTCTACGGCGAGATCAAGGGCGGCAGCCTGGGCGAGCTGCTCGGCGGCATCCCGGTCGCCTCCGCGCTCGGCGACCAGCAGGCCGCCCTGTTCGGCCAGACCTGTTTCGCCGAGGGCGAGACCAAGTCGACGTACGGCACCGGCACCTTCATGGTGATGAACACCGGTGACAAGATCATCAACTCCTACAGCGGCCTGCTGACCACCGTCGGCTACCAGATCGGCGGCCAGAAGCCGGTCTACGCCCTGGAGGGCTCCATCGCGGTCACCGGTGCGCTGGTGCAGTGGATGCGCGACCAGATGGGCCTGATCTCCACCGCCGCCGAGATCGAGACGCTCGCGCTCTCGGTCGAGGACAACGGCGGCGCCTACTTCGTGCCGGCCTTCTCCGGTCTGTTCGCCCCCTACTGGCGCTCCGACGCCCGCGGTGTGATCGCCGGCCTGACCCGGTACGTCACCAAAGCGCATCTCGCGCGCGCCGTCCTGGAGGCCACCGCCTGGCAGACCCGGGAGATCGCCGACGCCATGACGAAGGACTCCGGCGTCGAGCTGACCGCCCTCAAGGTCGACGGCGGCATGACCTCCAACAACCTGCTGATGCAGACCCTCTCGGACTTCCTGGACGCGCCCGTGGTGCGTCCCATGGTCGCCGAGACCACCTGCCTCGGCGCCGCCTACGCCGCCGGACTCGCCGTCGGCTTCTGGAACAGCACCGACGACCTGCGCGCCAACTGGCGGCGGGCCGCCGAGTGGACCCCCCGCATGGACGCGGAGATCCGCGACCGTGAGTACAAGAGCTGGCTCAAGGCCGTCGAGCGGACCATGGGCTGGCTCGGCGACGAAGACTGACACAGCCCGACGAGGAGCAAGAACCCGACATGACCACTCAGTCCACCCTGCAGTCCGTGCCTGCCCTGGGGACGCGCCCGGCCTCCTGCTCGAACCCGAGCCGGGCCGAGACCCGGGAGCGGCTCGCCAAGGCGTCGTACGACCTTCTCGTGATCGGCGGCGGCATCCTGGGCATCTCCACCGCCTGGCACGCCGCGCAGTCCGGCCTCAGGGTGGCACTGGTGGACGCCGGCGACTTCGCCGGCGCCACCTCCTCCGCCTCCTCCAAGCTCCTCCACGGCGGTCTGCGCTATCTGCAGACCGGCGCGGTGAAGCTGGTGGCGGAGAACCACTTCGAGCGCCGTGCGGTCTCCCGCCAGGTGGCCCCCCACCTGGCGAACCCGCTCAGGTTCTACCTCCCCGTGTACCGCGGCGGGCCGCACGGCGCGGCGAAGCTCGGCGCCGGCGTCCTCGCGTACTCGGCGCTCTCGGCGTTCGGCGACGGCGTCGGCCACCTGCTCTCCCCCGCCAAGGCCGCGCGGGACGTGCCGGAGCTGCGCACCGACAACCTCAAGGCCGTGGCCGTGTACGGCGACGACCAGATGAACGACGCGCGGATGGCGCTGATGACGGTCCGCGCGGCGGCCGATTCGGGCGCGGTCGTCCTCAACCACGCCGAGGTGACCGGTCTGCGGTTCACCCGGGGCCGGGTGACCGGCGCCGAGCTGCGCGACCGGCTGTCGGGCGACGAGTTCGGCGTCGACGCCCGCCTCGTGCTGAACGCGACCGGACCGTGGGTCGATCACCTGCGCCGGATGGAGGACCCGAACGCGGCACCGTCCGTCCGGCTGTCGAAGGGCGCGCACCTGATCCTGAAGCGGACCTCCCCGTGGAAGGCCGCCCTGGCCACGCCGATCGACAAGTACCGCATCACCTTCGCCCTCCCCTGGGAGGACATGCTGCTGCTCGGCACGACCGACGAGGAGTTCGAGGGCGACCCGGCGGATGTCGCGGTCACCGAGAAGGACACCGCCCAGATACTCGACGAGGCCGCGTTCTCCCTCCGCGACCAGCAGCTGGACCGCGATCTGATCACGTACTCGTTCGCGGGCCTGAGGGTGCTTCCGGGCGGCCCCGGGGGCACGTCGAAGGCCAAGCGGGAGACGGTCGTCAGCGAGGGCCGCGGCGGGATGCTGTCCGTCGCGGGCGGCAAGTGGACCACCTTCCGTCACATCGGCCGTACGGTGATGCGCAAGCTCCAGGAACTGCCGGGCCACCCACTGGGCGACGACTTCGAGCCGGTCGCGTCGCTGCCGAGGAAGCTGCCGCTGCCCGGTGTGGCCAACCCGCGCGCGGTCGCCCACCGGCTGCTGGTCGACCACCCGGCACCCGGCCCGCGGATGGCGGCGGACACCGCCCGGCACCTGGCGACCCACTACGGTTCGCTGGCCTTCGACATCGCCCGGCTGGCCAATGACGACCCGCGGCTGGCCCGGCGTGTCCACCCGGACGCCCCGGAGATCTGGGCGCAGGTCGTCTGGGCCCGGGACCACGAGTGGGCCGAGACGGCGGACGACGTGCTCCGCCGCCGCACGACCCTGACGATCCGGGGGCTGGCCACGGACGAGGTCCGCGCCGGGGTCCAGGAGCTGCTCGACGAGAAGTAGGGGGCGGGGCGCCGGCACCGGTTCCCCACGGGAGCCGGTGCCGGGAAGGGGCGCCACCGGCCGCTCGCGCTCCCGGACGGCTCCGCCCCGCGGGGTGTTTCCGGGTGTCTCCCGGGGCAGTGTTCGGTCATTCTCCCTGCGAGGGGGCTGCGTACGCCCGCTTGGCACGCCGTAAGGTTGGTGCGTACGCGAGGGCACGTCGGAAGGAGGCGCTGGGTGATCGAGCTCGAGGGGGTTCCCGAGCTGATCGACCCGGTCATGGTGGCCGCGTTCGAGGGCTGGAACGACGCCGGCGACGCCGCCTCCACCGCGGTCGCGCATCTGGACAGGGAATGGAAGGGCGAGGTGTTCGCGGCGCTGGACGCCGAGGACTACTACGACTTCCAGGTGAACCGGCCCACGGTGTTCATGGACGGCGGGGTCCGCAAGGTCACCTGGCCGACGACGCGGTTGTCGGTGGTCCGGGTCGGCGGCGACAAGCCACGCGATCTGGTACTGGTCCGTGGTATCGAGCCGTCCATGCGCTGGCGTTCGTTCTGCAACGAACTGCTGGGGTTCGCCCATGAACTCGGGGTGGAGATGGTGGTCGTCCTGGGCGCCCTGCTCGGTGACACCCCGCACACCCGCCCGGTCCCGGTCAGCGGGACCACGTCCGATCCGGACCTGGCCCGCCGTATGGATCTGGAGGAGACCAAGTACGAGGGTCCCACGGGGATCGTCGGCATCCTCCAGGAGGCGTGCACGCACGCCGGTGTCCCGGCGGTCTCGCTGTGGGCCGCGGTCCCGCACTACGTGTCGCAGCCGCCCAACCCGAAGGCGACGCTGGCCCTCCTGAACCGGCTCGAGGACCTGATCGACGTGCGCATCCCGCTGGGCGAACTGTCCGAGGACGCGCGCGCCTGGCAGGTGGGAGTGGACCAACTGGCCGCCGAGGACAGCGAGGTCGCCGAGTACGTCCAGTCGCTGGAGGAGGCCCGGGACACCGCCGAGCTGCCGGAGGCGTCGGGCGAGGCGATCGCCCGCGAGTTCGAGCGCTATCTGCGCCGCCGTGACGGTGGGTCCGGCCTGCCGCAGCCCGGTGGGCACGCCACGGCCGACGGCGGGGACGGCCCGCCGTTCCGGCGGGAGGGCCCGGGCAGCCGGCCCCGCTCGCCGAATCCGCCGAAGCCGGACGCGGACGGCGAGGATTCCTCGGAGGACTGACCGGAACGAGGGGGGGTGGGGCCGGCGGCGGGGGGGGGCCCCCCCCCCCCCCCGGCCGCCCCCGGGGGGGGGGCGGCGGGCGCCGGGGGCCCGCCCGCCCGC